>JBAYNQ010000008.1:0-14661 GCA_041678705.1 Candidatus Omnitrophota bacterium | reverse complement strand
ATGTGTCTTCATTTTTTAATATGCTGCAAGGCATCTATTTTTTCTTACTTCCCATGGCTACTGCCTCCTTGTTTTTGAAGCTTTCATTGTAGCAGATTTGTCTCATTTAGTTTAATCTAATTATACCAGTGTTCGAAAAAATTTCCTATCATTTCCAAGATTATTTTATTCCCTGGATTGTGTCTTAACGTATAATTCCAATTGCTGCAATCTAATCCTCGATTGATAGTAAAATCGGTGTATATTTCGCGTATTGATATGTAGTTATTAGCACAGAAACAAACGGCTGCAATAAGTTTATTGGCTTTACCTGTCCTAAGTATTCTTTAAATTCTCTGTCAACATATCTGAATTTCGTTGTTTTCCTTGTCACTACCTGCCTCTATCTGCAGCTTGACCCAATAATTATTATTTTATGCATCACTTCAATAATGCTGTGGGCAGACATTGCCTAGCAGGCGAAAGTATTTAACTGTTTTGCGCTTCGCCTTTTAGCCCAATTTGGTAGGAATATTGAATTTCCCAGCATTTGATAAAATTTTTTTGGACGGTTTAAATAAAAGAGGGCGAGTTTCTTTTTTGGCACGGTTAAAGTCAAATCTGACATAAGCTAATCAATCTTTAAAAGCGTAAATTTTTTGGTTTTGACACCTGATGTAATTTTATTGTAGCACGGCATCTAAACAGTGCCCATGTTATCCTTCTATTTTTCGGTATTATCCTTTGCGGATTTTAGACCGTAGTTCTTCGAAACACTAAAGCATAGAGTTATCTGTCTATTCAGGCCATTGTAAACCTTTTTGTTTTGAAAATACCCTTTAGCTTGTACAAAAATGGGTGCCTATATCTTTATAAGGTTTTTAGCCACTTTACTGTGTGTAGTAAATGTGTAGTGGGATGGCAAAAACTCATTAAGCTTAGCGTAAATGATGAAGATAATAAAAGTAGCGTAATCGCTTATTTTGTAAGCAACTACGCTACTTTTTTGCTTTTACAAGTCTTTGTTAAACCCTACTAAAATACATGGCGGGGTCGATGGGATTTGAACCCACGATCACCTGCGTGACAGGCAGGGGACTTAAACCAGGCTAATCGACGACCCCGGAATTATCTTCGTTAACCAACTTCTCAATATATTTACGGCTTTTCTTTCGTTTTATCTCTTTTTCTCTCACCAAGGCTTCTTTTTTCTGTTCAAACGGTTCCTCGTGCTTTAAGCACCATTTGCCTTGTTGACGCCCCGGCCAAGTTCCTTTTTTCTTGCGATTGTGTTCCTTTAGTCTTTGACCGACGTTAGATGTGCATCCAATATAGGACTTGCCAGTTAGATTATTCTGAAGCGCATACACCCACCACATATCAAATATCGACAGGCAGGAAACTTCCCCGCCTCGCAAATTAATCGTACGGGCGGGACTGCTCCACTACGCTCCGCAGAAACCAGGCTTTCAATGAGACTAGATGTTTATCCGAAACGCCTCAAATATCCTTTGCTTGATGTATTCTATAAAATAATTTATAAATGTCAACTAAGATTGTTTCTTTCTTTATAAAACATGGGCGATACAGGACTTTTCAATGAGACTTATGTTTTTCCTTCGCCTGTGGCTTGGAAAAACATCTAGTCGAATTAACCCCGAACCGAACGAGCAAAGCGAGTTCTGGTACGGGGGAACCTGCTGCCGGTTACCGCCAGCATGCCATCAAAAAAACATGGGCGATACAGGACTTGAACCTGTGACCCCCTCCATGTCAAGGAGATACTCTAGCCAACTGAGCTAATCGCCCGAAAGTTTAGCACTTTTATAAAACCTTGCGCTTACAATAACCACTACCAACTGCTCAATGAGACCACAACTTTTAAAACCGTAGGTGCATAAAAGTTGTTTGGTCGAATTTCCCGCTACTCGATGTATTTGTTTAGCGGGATTCCGCTTTTGGCGGAAAGTCCCGTATAAATGGAGTTTGTGCGGGAAGCTAATCGCCCGATAAAAAAGATAACTATGCAGGGTCATTCCTTATTTTTTATCGGCATCGAGGATACATGTCCGAGATGCCTAGCTAAAAAGAACAATAGAGCAATAGAAAATAGACCGCAATTGAGTTCTTTCATCTATTGTTCTATTGTCTATTACTCAATTGCTCTGTCTAATTTTGCCTTTGGCAAAATTAGACTGCCGGAGGTGGGACTTGAACCCACAAGCTCCTTACGGAGCGCTGGATTTTAAGTCCAGATCGTTTGCCAGTTTCGACACTCCGGCATTTGCAACATAATACCGTAGGACGTAAAAACGTGAGGGCGTAATTCACTTACCTTTTATTCCGCGTCCTGACGTCCTTAATAAATATTTATCGACACCCTATAGAACATGCTTCCCATTTTATAAAAGGCGGGAACCGGATTTGAACCGGTGAATAAAGGTTTTGCAGACCTCCCCCTTAGACCACTTGGGCATCCCGCCGTTAAATATTATGAATTATGTATCACCAACGGATTGCAAAATTGCCTGTCCGCGCTTATCTATCAGCGATAGCTTATCGCTACAAAGAACGTTTTTTTATTTTGCCTTTATCTTACCGTCTCTGATCTCATGTAGAGCATTGCCCAATATTTTTTCGGTTGGCTTCTCTATCAAAGATTTTTCCCCGTCAGCTAAAGCCATTGCCCTTTTGGCGGCAAGCATAGTCACTTTATAAATGGAGCCTCCGCTCGCTTTGAGCAGCTTTTCTAAAGGTATATTTAATTCACTCACCTTTCCTCCTTTGGCGGCTCTATCTCTAGAGCCGGTTGCCTGCGCCATTTGCAAGTCTACAGGCCGGCATATTTTAGCATTATTTCTTTAACTTGTTCAGCTGCTTTTTCGATACTTTTGTTAGTAACAGTGTGGTCGTATAGCTTTGCGTATTTAACTTCTTTTTTTGCCAGTTCAATTCTTCTTTTTATATTTTCTTTTACTTCTCTTCTTTTGCCCATCCGCAAATACAATTCTTGCTGTGTAGGGGCTCCGATAAAAAGAGTGATTATTTTATCAGGTTTGTTATTTCTTTTCAAATACATTCCGCCCTTGACGTCTATGCAAAGCACAAGGTCCTTTTTTTTAACCTGCGCCAGATCATAAAAAAGCTTTGGAGTGCCATAGTAGTTATCCAGAACCTTCTGGCTTTCAAGGAAAAAACCTTTTGCCCTTAGCCTTTGGAATTCATCTTTGCCTACAAAAAAATAATCCTTGCCGTCCTTTTCCTGCGGCCGCTTTGGCCGGGTGGTTACAGTTATCCCTTTGATAAAAGATTCACGGAATTTTTCCCCCTGAAACACCTTGTTCACAAGAGTCGTTTTGCCGGCTCCACCAGGGCCTGAAATAACAAATATTTTAGCCTGCTTTTTTTTATTTTTTTTTGCCACTGTTTTTTTCATTCTACATTCTGGGCTTGTTCTCTGATTCGTTCCAGATAGTTTTTTGCTTCGACTATTAAAAGAGAAGATGCCTTCTTTCTGGTTTTACTGGAAGCGGCATTCAGCTCTCTCAATATTTCTTGCGTCAAGAAATCTATGGACTTACCTTTGGGTTCTTCTTTAGAGTTAACTTTCTTGCCCAATTTATCCAGGTAAAATTTCATCAGCGATAGCTCTTCGTCTATATCTTCTTTGCCATTTTCGCTGGCCCCGGGAGCTGGTTTATATTTCGTAATCTTCCCGGCGTTTCTTTTTAGCTTTTTCAGATTACCCAGTATTTGAATCTTTATAGCTTTACCTTCCTTGGCTTTAAACTCCAGGAGCCTGGCTAAGGCTTTGCGTAAAACCGGCATAATCAATTCTCTGGGGCAGGCTGATTTTGCTTCACAGAAAACCGCCTGCGGCAGGCGCAATATATCCCCTATTTGGATGCCTGCTTTCAAGTTATATTTTTTAACCAACCCTCTCATTTGGAAAACATAGCTTCCTACGGCCTTTTTGTCTATGTATATTTTTGGAGCCGGCGGACGCGCAATGAATACAAAAGCTTCTATCTTGCCCCTAAGAATTTTTTTCTTTATTTCTTTTTTTATTGCCTCCTCCAGCAAGATATCCTCCGGCGGCAAATTTCTTACCGCGATATCCAAATATTTGAAATTATTCGACCTTAGGATTACCTGCAAAGAATGAGAACTCTTGTTGCTGGAGGCCGCTGCGTAAGCAGTCATTGATTTCATTCCCACACTCTCCTTTCATCCTTTGCAACAGCCACAGTTTTTGCGGGGTAGAGTTCCTGGACTATTTCGTCCGGCTCAAACCAAAGCTTTATTTCTCTTTCAGCTTCCTCGTCACTGCTTGAGGCATGGACGACATTTTCAAAAAGGCCGCTGGTTAATATCCTTCCATAGGCTCCCCTGATACTGACCGGGTCAGCTTCTTCCGGGTTTGTAGCTCCGGCTATACTGCGGACTTTCGAAATCGCATTCGGACCCCAGTAAACTAAAGCCATAACCCTATTATCACCATGCATCTGCCCCGTAATGTACTTTTCCAATTCTGGATAAAATGGCTTGTCCTTTAAGTGTTGATAGTGCTTATCCGCGAGGCTTTTGTTTACCTGAAGGACTTTAGCCCCGATTATTTTCAGCTTCGTTTCAGAAAGCCGGCTAAGAATATTGCCGGTTAGAGATTTTTTCAACCCGTCGGGTTTTATGATAACTAGTGTCGCCTGGTTCTTCATCCCATCCTCCTCATAATCCTCTCTAAATCTTTTAATGTATAATACTCTATAACAATCCTTCCCTTATTATTTTTTTTATTGAATAATTTTACCTTAGTGCCAAGAGCTTTCTGCAATTTTTCCTCGGCCTCTAAGACAAAAGGGTCGGCCGGATTCCTCCGGCGCCGCAGACCGCGGGCTTTCTTCTCAATATCTCTTACTGTCATATCCCCGTTTAAAATCTGGTTAAACAACTTCTCTTGTGCCTGAGGAGTTACAACCCCGGCAATGGTTCTGGCTTGTGTCCGAGTCAGTCTGCCTTGACGAAGGGCATTCTGGATAATGTCCGGCAGCTTAAGCAACCTTAATGCATTGACGATTGTGGTTTTGTCTTTACCTACAAACTGGCCGATATCCTCCAGAGAAAAATTGAGCTCCTCCATCAGTCGTTTAAAAGCCTGCCCTTCTTCTATGGGGTTTAAATCTTTCCTCTGCAAGTTTTCGATTATCGCCAAGATGAAAGCATCCTTTTCGTTAACGTCTTTGATTATCGTTGGTATCTCCTTGAGCCCCAATGACTTAGCAGCCTGATACCTTCTCTCTCCCGCCACTACTTCATATTGCTGTGCGTTTATCTTACGCACGATTATCGGCTGCAAAAACCCTTTTTCTTTAATTGACGCCGCCAGCTCTTCTAATTCTTTAGTGTCGATTGATTGGCGGGGTTGATTTTTTGCCGGGGAAATATCCCGTAAGGACATGTAAACAAATTCTTTGGGCAATATCGCGGTTGTTTTTTTAGGAATCAAAGCATCGAGCCCTTTGCCAAGAACTTTTCTCTGCATCGTCATACTAGCTCCTCTCTTTTGCCAGTTGGCCGGCTTCAAGGTTTTCTTTTAGCAGGCTTTCGGTTAGTTTTAAATACGCCCTTGCTCCCACGCAAGCAGGATCATAAGCATGGATGGGCTTGCCAAAGCTTGGAGCTTCGGCAAGTTTAACGTTACGAGGAACAATAACTTCGCAGGTCCTTTTTTGGAAAAATTTTCTGACCTCATCAATGACTTGTAAAGTCAACCGGGTTCTAAAGTCAGCCATAGTCAACAAAATCCCTTCTATCTCCAAGGAAGGATTCAGCCGGGACTGAATCAATTCAATTGTATTTACTAATTTTGATACTCCCTCTAAAGCATAATATTCACATTGAATAGGTATAATCAAGCTGTCGGAAGCCGCTAAAACATTAACTGTAAGAAGCCCTAAGGAAGGCGGTGCATCAATAATTATATAGGAAAAATTTTCTTTAATTTTTGCCAGTTCTTCTTTTAAGCGGCTTTCTCTTTGGAAGACCCCTACTAGCTCCACTTCTCCACCGGTCAGCGAAATATCTGAAGGGATTACAGAAAGATTGGGCCATTGAGTAGGATAGACGCTTTCTCTAGGATCAGCTTCCCCCATGATAATATTGTAGGTCGAGTTCTTGTCTTGAGAATCAACCCCCACCCCCGAAGTAGCATTGCCTTGGGGGTCCATATCAACAAGAAGAGTTTTGTGACCGGCTAACCCTAAATAAGCACTTAGGTTAATAGCGGTGGTAGTTTTCCCTGTACCACCTTTTTGATTACAGACGCCTATGATTTTACCCATTTATGAAGTTTTTAAACCTGTCCTGCTGGGATATCTGCGTTTTCACGTGAAAACGCATTGCCTTATTGTAATACCAAAGAGTTGATATTGTCAAGGTTTTTGTAGTTTAGACTGCTTTTCGCGCTGTGTAATTATCCAAAATTTTAACAATGTTTCTATGAGGTGTTTCGGAAGAACCTAAAAACCGAAATGTTGAAAAACAAAAGTGTCGAACTGTCAGCCCACCAATATAGACTCCTGCTTAATAGACTATCCGGGATCGTCAAATTGAGGCGAAAATAGAATTTTCTATGCCTGTATTGTCTTTTTCTATACGTTTTCACGTGAAAACGTATAAACTGTGCTCCCGTAGCCAGAACTCTTCGTGCGTTTTCACGTGAAAACGCATCGGATATACCTGTTTTACAATACAGTTCTTTTGCTTATGCGGAACTGGTAGAGAAGAGTGAGAAGATTTTGAACGAACCAGTAAAGCACCAGGCTCGAAGGAAAGTTATAAAAAATAATCCCTAAGAATAGTGAGAAAAAAATCCCCATAGATTTTTGCTCAGAAGCAGCGTTAGCAGAAGTGGTTATTCTCTGCTGGATAAGCCCCACCGCCATAATAGCCAAAGGCAGAATGTTTAAATACTGGCCCAAAAACGGAATATCAACCGGTAGCTTTATAAGTCTATCCGGTAAAGACAGGTCTTTGATCCACAAAAAACTAGCGCCTTTAAGCCCTGTGAATCTAAACAACACTTGATAAAGAGCAATAAAAATAGGGAATTGCAAAAATAGAGGCAAGCACCCCCCCAAGGGATTAACTTTGTACTTACGGTATAACTGAAGCGTCTCTTTTTGTATTTTTTGGGGGTTATCTTTGAATTTCTTTTTTAGCTCTTCGACGTATGGTTGTATCTGCTGCATTTTACGCATTGCCTGGGTGCTTTTCATAGTAAAAGGGAACAATATCCCATAAATGGTTACAGCAAAAAAGATAATACTTAATCCCCAGCTTTTTGTTAAAGCGTAGAAAATATAAAGGATTTTTACCATCAGCATTCCGATGGCGTGGAAAAACCCGTAATACATAACTTTTTGCAAGCCAAAAGGTTCCAGCTCTTTTTCTGTTTGCGGCCCGATATAGATACTTACCGGTTCGTTTATTTCCGGTAAATACAGCCCTACGGTTTTGTCGCTCTTTTCCCATTGCACATTATAGTTACTTTTCACCAGAGAAACACAGTAATACCTGTCTCTGGCCCCGGCAAAATCCACTTTTTCTAAGTCTTGGGTCTTTGTTTTCTTGGGAGCATTTCGCTTAATGACTCCCTCTCGGGAGGAGAAGACTTCTTGATATCTTTGATCTAACCCGCCTGCTTTCAAATTGTTAGAAAAAATGAGCATCGGCCCAGCTGGGCGAGGCTCCAGATTAATTTCCAAAAGATATTTATTGATTGTAAAAACTTTTCGTTTGCCGCCGGGAGCCTTAAAAATCAGCTGATTACCATCAACCGCCGCATTATAGGCAGTATTTTCATCTGCGGGGTTGAAACCTATATTTTCAAAAACTAAAGGTTCAGCGTCATCGTTGATGGACAATAACTTCAAGTAACCGCCTATGGGAGAATAAGTTATAGAAAAATTTTCTATTTTTGTTGTGGGCAGAGTGGCTAGATCCAGGGGTTGGGGCTCAGAGCTCTTTAGAGGTTCTCTTTCGGGAACAACAGCCAAAGTTGTTGGCTGTGGAGAAGGTATCTCCTTCGCCGGCTTGGGCGCAAAATACACCCAGGCCGTCATAAAAATCAACGTAACAAAAAAAGCAACAAATAATCTCTTTTCCATCTTTTAAGGTAGAGGGTCTAAACCCCCCTTGGACAAGGGGTTACAACGTAAAATTCGTTTCACGATTAAATACAGGGCTTTATACGAAGGATATCGGCCAAGAGCCTGTTTGGCATATTCAGAGCATGTAGGGATATAAATACAATGGGGGCCAAAAAGCTTGGAGAAGCGCTGGTACCAACTTAAACAAACCAGCAGCAGCTGCCTCATACCGTAAGCCTGGCTCTTCCTTTATTTCTCCGCCGTTTCAGAACACTCCTGCCGCCAGCGGTAGCTTTTCTTGCCCTAAACCCATGTTTGCGTTTACCTTTGAGTTTCGTGGGTGTTTTAAGGTTCTTTTTCATAGGTGAAATTGTAACATATAATAGGTGGGTGTCAACTATAAAAAGCTTATTCTATTGCCTCACTTACCTTTGACAAAAAAAGCTTGTTCTAGTGGGGTTTTTTTTACGGCTCACATTTTTTTTAATCCCGCCGGAGATGTCCAATTTAGGAGCTAAAAAACATTGCAAAGCGGTGATATTACGGTATAATAATTTTCACTTCCCGAAAAATGTGAATAAGTTGTGAGTTGTGTGAATTACCCTAATGATGACTGACCAAATCTGGCAAGCCTGCAAAGGAACACTTAAGTCTCTTTTGGGAGAGACTTCTTTTGATACCTGGATAGCCCCCCTGGGAGTGAAAAAAATTAGCCAGTCATCTATCACTCTGGAAGCTCCTGATAGTTTTTTCAAAAGCTGGGTAGAGTCAAACTATCTTGGCCATATAAAAAATGCCTTGCAGGAAAACGGCGAAAAAGATCTGGAAGTTATTCTAGAGGTAAACCCCAATTTACTACAACGCAAAACTAACAAGTTATTACGCACCATACAAAAAAGTTTCCGCGAAGAACCACAGGATTCTCTGCGTCTTAACGCGCGTTTTACTTTCGACGCTTTTGTTATTGGCTCTTCCAACCGGATGGCTCACGCCGCGGCCCTAGCGGTAGCAACCGCACCCGGCAAATCTTATAACCCTTTATTTATTTATGGAGGAGTGGGGCTGGGCAAAACTCATGTTATGCAGGCTATCGCGCACCAAGCATTAAATAGTAAACAGAATTTGAAAGTTAAATATACCTCGTCAGAAAAATTTACCAATGAACTTATTTACTCCATACGCACTCGTACAACCGATAAGTTCCGTGCAAAATACCGGGAAATAGATGTGTTGCTGATTGACGATATTCAATTTCTAGCCGGTAAAGAAGCCGCACAGGAGGAATTTTTCCATACTTTCAATGTTCTTTACGACTACCACAAACAGATCATCGTTTCTTCGGACAAACCTCCGAAAGAAATACCAAAGCTGGAGGAACGGCTTGTGTCCCGTTTTAACTGGGGATTGGTTGTAGACATCCAGCCTCCGGATTTTGAAACAAGAGTAGCAATTTTGCAAAAAAAACTCGAGAAAGATCCTATCAAAATCGAGCCGGAAGTGATTTACTTTATCGCTGAAAACATTACTACCAATATAAGGGAGCTGGAAGGCGCTCTGGTAAGAATCATAGCGTATTCTGTGGTAGAAAATAAGCCGGTAACCTTGAGCTTGGTAAAGGAAATTTTAAAAGACATGGTGAAAGAGATTTTCAAGCGCATAACCCCCGACAGTATTTTGGAACGGGTGGGAAAACACTTTAATATTCCCAAGGAAGAGCTGAAAAAAAACAAACGTAACAAAACTGTGGTTCTGCCGCGCCAGATAGCAATGTTCTTAATCCGGGAATTAACAGAATTGTCTTTACCTGAGATTGGCGGGGTCTTTGGGGCCAAACACCACACAACCATTCTTTACGCCTGTAAAAAAATGAGGTCAGATATGGAGAAAAATTCTAGCCTTAAATTAACCATCAACAGCCTTTCACAAGAAATTAAAAGTTATTAACAGGTTTTATAAATAAATATTTGTTTTTCTTTTTTGTTTTGATACAATAATTTCACTTATAACAGTTTCCACAGGTAATACTACTAAAGCTACTATGAAATTTATTATTACTAAAGATATATTAGTAACCGCTCTACAGATTGTTCTTGGTCCAACCACAACAAAGCAAAATATTCCATCTCTAGGTTGTGTTTTAATATCTAGCGAGAAGGAATATTTAAAATTTACTACAACAGACCTAGATTTAACTATAACCACAAAACAAAAAGCTGATATAAAAGAAACAGGGAAGGTTGCGATTCCTATGAAAAGATTTCTCTCTATAATTAGAGAGTTGCCTTCGGGAAACGTGACAATAGAAACAATAAAGAATAACCTTTCTATAAGATGTGAAAAGATTGAGTTTAAGGTGAATACGGTAAATACAGAAGATTTCCCTTTCGCGCCGGAGCCGAAAGAACTATCTCTAATAAAGCTCGATATGGTGGTTTTGGAAGAAATGATTAAACTCACATCGTTTTGTGTAGGGTATGACGATAGCAGCTATGTCTTAGGGGGGATATTATTCGAAATACACGAGGCAACAGTTAAATTAGTGTCCACAGACGGTAAACGCTTGGCTTTTATGCAAAAAAACCTGCCCAGTGGGCAACCCGAAGTAAAAACTAAAATATCTTTCATTTTACCCATAAAAGCCGTAACCGAACTACATAAGATAATAAAAGAACGGGAAGGTGATTTATACGTCTTCACCGAAGATAATAGGGTGGGGTTTGATATAGGAGAGGTGCAATTCATCGCCCGTCCACTTGAGGGCGAATTCCCTAATTATAAACAATATATCCCACAAGAAACTAAAGAACGGCTCTTTATAAATAGAACGAAGCTTCTTTACGCGCTTAAACGGGCCAGCATATTAACAACCTCCGATTACCAAGGTGTAAAAATAGAACTCAAAAAAGAAGGGGTTGTTGTTTATAAAAACACACCTCAGTTGGGGGAAGTTCGGGAAGTGGTAGAAGCTAGGTATGAGGGGCAACACTTAGATATAGGGTTTAACCCCAACTATCTTACAGACGCCCTTAAAAATTTAGAAGAAGAGGAAGTGTGTATACATTTTTCCGGACCAGACAAACCGGCTGTCTTGCGGCGTAAAGATTATGTGTATTTAATCCTTCCAATGAAAACGTAAATGACCACACACATTAAAGATATTCTAAGCGGGTTTTTTTCCCGGCAAGCTCAATTTACTCATCAGCGAGAGAAAGCTGAGAAAGCGGTAAAAAAAGTATTCAATATAAAAGAACGGGAAGGTATCTTTATTAAACAGATTTTAAAAGAGGAAGTTGTGTTGTATTCACCTTCTTCAAGTTGTACATATAATATTACCCTAAAGAAAAAAACGCTCTTAGAGGAAATAAACAAAGAATTACCAGAGGTTAAGAGAATAACGGTACACTCAAAATAAAATAGATATGAGCGCCAAACAAACCCAAAAATACGACGCGACTACCATACAGGTTTTAGGGGGTATTGAAGCTGTCCGCAAAAGGCCGGCTATGTATATAGGAGATACTACTTCCCGGGGCCTACACCATTTGGTGTATGAGGTGGTGGACAACTCAATCGACGAAACCGTAGCTGGCTGCGATAAAATTGAAGTTGTTGTTCATAGCGACAATAGTGTTTCGGTTATTGATAATGGCAGAGGAATCCCCGTAGATATACATAAAAAGCTAAATAAGCCGGCGTTGGAAGTGGTGCTGACAACTTTACATGCCGGAGGTAAATTTGACCACAAAGCTTACAAGGTAAGTGGAGGGTTGCATGGTGTGGGGGTGAGTTGTGTAAATGCTCTTAGCGAATGGTTGGAAGCCGAGGTTAAAAGAGAAGGGAAGATTTATCACCAGAGTTTTGAAAGAGGGAAAACAAAAACTAAACTCAAAGTTATCGGGAAAGCAAAGTCCACCGGAACCAAAATAACTTTTAAGCCCGACCCGGAAATCTTCTCTGTCCACGAGTTCTCTTATGATATATTGTCGCAGCGGCTTAGGGAGCTGGCTTTTTTAAATAAAGATATTGAGATAAAACTAACTGATGAAACCAAAGATAAAGAAACAGTATTTAAATTTAAAGGGGGTATCGCTTCTTTTGTTGAATACCTAAATAGAAATAAAGACCCCGTCCATAAAAAAATAATACATTTCCAAGGGGAGCGGGATGGCGTTTGGATTGAGGGCGCGATGCAGTATAATAATGGTTACGCCGAGAGCATTTATTCTTTTGCTAACAATATAAATACGCTTGAAGGAGGAACGCATCTTAGCGGGTTTAAAACAGCTCTTACCAGGGCACTTAACCAATACGCCCGAGGCAAGAACCTTTTAAAGAATTTGAACAACGTTTCCGGTGACGATACCCGGGAAGGAGTTTGTGCGGTAATCAGCGTCAAGATTCCTAACCCGCAATTTGAAGGCCAGACTAAGACCAAGCTGGGTAATTCCGAAGTGGAGGGGCTGGTAAGTTCTATTGTTCTAGAAGCGCTCAGTTCTTTTTTTGAAGAGACACCATCAGTCGCTAATTCAATAGTTCAGAAAGCCGTGCTTGCGGCTAGAGCCAGAGAAGCTGCCCGTAAGGCTCGTGAATTGACCAGAAGAAAAGGGGCTCTTGATTCTGCCAATCTTCCCGGAAAGCTCGCCGACTGTTCGGAAAAAAACCCTGAGTTTTGCGAAGTCTATATTGTAGAGGGCGAATCTGCCGGCGGCTCAGCTAAACAAGCCAGAGATAGAAACTTCCAAGCCATACTTCCAATAAGAGGCAAAATTCTTAATGTTGAAAAAGCCCGTTTGGATAAAGTATTAAGCAGTGAAGAGGTGCGCACGATCATTTCTGCTCTTGGTACCGGGGTTGGGGTGGATTTCAATATCGATAAATTACGTTACCATAAAATAATCATTATGGCTGATGCCGATGTTGACGGCTCACACATCCGGACTCTTATATTAACTTTATTTTACCGGCACATGCTGGCCTTAGTAGAGGGGGGCAAGATTTATCTAGCTCAACCACCCTTGTTTAGGATTAAGAAAAAAAACTGGGAGGAATACATTCACACAGAAAAAGAGATGAATGATATTATATTGTCTTTAGGAGTAAAAGCTGTGCAGTTATCCAACAATAAAGGGAAAAAATTTACTCCCAAAGAACTAGAGAAAATAATCCAGGGTTTAATCGCTCTCGAGCAGATAGAGCTATCTCTTGAACGCAAAAGTGTTCCGTTTGAAGGGTATATCAAGGCCGTGGACCAAAAAAAGGGCAAATACCCTACGCATAAGATATCTGTGCACCAAAAACCGGTCTTTGTTTTAAATGAGGAGGAGCTAAGCGCGTATGGCGACTTAGAAGAACTCGAATATGTAGAAATTTATGAGTCACACGAGATAAAAAAAATAAACGAAAGCTTTATCAAAATCGGAGTGTCTTTAAAAGAATACATGTCCGAAGAAAACCCGCACTTTTCTATTAGCATCGAAGACAGCCAAGAACAAATTAAGGTTAACGACTTAAAAGGCGTTCTTGGGGAAGTGAGAAAAGCAGCAACTAAAGGCATGAATATACAACGCTATAAAGGCTTGGGAGAAATGAACCCTGAGCAGTTATGGGAAAGCACAATGGATCCGGCAAAACGGACCTTAATCAGAGTAACACTTGAAGATACTGTCGAGGCCGATAGGATTTTTACTATTCTTATGGGCAGCCAGGCTGAGCCTCGCAGGGAATTTATCCAGGCTAATGCGCATCAGGTAAAGAATTTAGATGTTTAACCCAAGGCATTGGCGGGGTATGAGAAAGAGGCCAAAATAAAATGACAGAACCGGTAAACGAAAAAATAGTCGATAAGTACCTAGAAGAAGAAATGAAGGAGTCCTACCTTTCTTACGCTATGAGCGTAATTGTTGGCAGGGCACTCCCGGATGTGCGTGACGGCTTGAAGCCTGTGCAAAGAAGAATCCTTTACGCTATGCATGATTTGCATATGCGCTACAACCAGCCGCATAAAAAGTGCGCAAGGATAGTGGGCGAAACTTTGGGTAAATATCATCCGCACGGAGACTTGGCCGTTTACGATGCTCTTGTAAGAATGGCCCAGGATTTCTCTCTGCGTTATCCGCTGATAAACGGGCAGGGAAATTTCGGCTCTATTGACGGGGACCCGCCGGCGGCCATGCGTTATTCCGAGGCCAGAATGTCTCGTATTACCGACTACATACTCCAGGATATAGAGAAAAAAACCGTTAATTTTTTTCCTACATTTGATAACTCTCTTACAGAGCCGGAAGTATTGCCTTCAGTGATTCCCAATATGCTTTTAAACGGGGCCAGCGGCATTGCCGTAGGCATGGCGACCAACATGCCGCCGCATAATTTAGACGAAGTCTGCGATGCCATAGCCTATCTGATCGATAAACCTCAGGCGTCTATAAAGGAACTTTATAAGCATGTAAAGGGGCCAGATTTTCCCACCGGAGGCATTATTTGCGGCAGGAATGACATCCTTAATATGTATAAGGAAGGCCGCGGTAAACTTACT
>JBAYNQ010000007.1:0-14979 GCA_041678705.1 Candidatus Omnitrophota bacterium | reverse complement strand
AGTGGCATAACTTCGAAGCTTTAAACATACCACTGGATCATCCCTCGCGAGACGCTTTTGATACATTTTATTTAGATATTCCGGAGTCAAAGAACGGTAAGTACTTGCTAAGGAGCCACACTTCGCCTTCTCAGATTCGAGTGATGAAGAATGCCAAGCCTCCTTTGGCCGTGATTTCTCCGGGCAGAGTCTACAGGCCTGACGAAGTTGACGCCACGCATTCTTTTATGTTTCATCAAATAGAAGGCTTTGCCGTAGATGAGCATATCGATTTCTCCCACTTGAAAGGTGTGCTCTTGCGATTCGCACATATTTTCTTTTCTCCCGACGTATCATTAAGGTTCAGGCCGCATTTCTTTCCTTTTACGGAGCCTTCTGCCGAGGTGGATATCTCTTGTGTCATATGTAAAAATAAAAAATCATTTACAAAGACCAAAGACCAAAAACCGAAAACCGAAAAATGCAGCGTGTGTAAGGGTAAAGGCTGGCTTGAAATTTTAGGCTGCGGCATGATACACCCGGAAGTTTTAAATGCCTGTGGAATAAATCCTAAGAAATACCGTGGGTTTGCTTTTGGTATGGGTGTAGAAAGGATAGCTATGCTCAAATATGGCATAGACGATATACGCCTTTTCTATGAAAACGATGTTAGGTTTTTGAATCAATTCTGATATCGCAGATGGTCGCAGACATTAAGGAACGCCGATAATCACAGATACTATTTTTATCTGTGCTTGTCCGCAATATTTATCTGCATTCATCTGTGAATAGGAGCGAAGCGACGTATGAGGTTTAGTTTAAATTTTATAAAAGAATTTTTAGACATAGAATTAGCGCCTTCAAAGCTGGCTCAAATCTTGACTATGGCCGGAATGGAAGTGGAGGGTTTCAAGCAATTAGGAGCCGACTGGGTTTTTGATATAGAAGTAACCACTAATCGCTACGACTGGCTTTCGATGACCGGGATTGCTAGGGAGATAGCGGCAATTCTGGGAAAGAAATTAAATATTAGTCAGCCACCCGTTTTAGGAGGCAAGAATTACTGGTCTCGTTCAATAAAAATAGAAGACAACCAGGACTGCTCTTGTTATGTTGCCAGAGTTCTGCGCGAGGTTAATGTGGTCTCTTCAAGCTGCCAAACACAGCAGCTTCTTTTTAATTGCGGCCTAACCTCAGTAAACAATGTGGTTGATATAACTAATTATTGCATGCTTAAATGGGGCAATCCTTTGCATGCCTTCGATGAAGATAAAATACAAGGTAATGTTTGTGTGCGCCGGGCGAGGGAAGGGGAAGTGTTCCTGGGCATCGACGACAAACAAAGAACTTTAACCGGCCAGAATCTTGTCGTTGCCGACGACAAAAAGGTCATCGCTTTGGCTGGTGTTATGGGGGCAAAAAATACAGAGGTTACCAACCAGACAAAAAACATTTTCCTGGAGGCGGCCATCTTTTCTCCTTTGACGGTGCGGCGTTCTCGCCGAGCAGCCGGTTTAGACACAGAAGCTTCCTATCGTTTTGAAAGAGCAGTTTCTGCCGACAATCTAGAGTGTGCCTGCCGGGAAGCCGCATTTCTGATGACAAAAAAATGCTCCGGAATTTATGCGGGAGAGTGTTCTCGGGGGAGGATGCCGGCAGCTAAAAGGAAAAAAATAACTTTAGATTTAGATAAACTTTCCGGCTATCTGGGCTTGGTGTATCCAAAAACAAAGGTAAAAAAGATTCTTTGTTCTCTGGGCTGCGGCCTCAGAGAAATTTCAAACAAGGTTCTTTCAATTACGCCGCCACGGCTGCGGTTCGATATCGAAAAGGAAATTGATATCTACGAGGAAGTGTCGCGTATTTTCGGATACGACAAGATACCGTCCCGAATACCATTTCTATCCGCCTCTTCTTATGAGCATTCCCGCCGCCGGCAAAGTTATGCTTTTAATAATCGTATAAAAGATTGTGCAGCGTTGATGGGATTCAAGGAGATAGTGACTTATAGCGTTGAATCGGAAGAGACTTAAGCAGGCTTAAAGAAGAGGCAGCTGTACGCATAGTAAATCCCCTGCGTAAACAGGAAGCTGGTCTTCGCCAGAGTTTACTTTCCGGAATGCTTGGGTGCCTACGCCATAATTTTAACCGCGGACAGGAAACACTCAAACTTTTTGAATTAGCCGATACTTACGGCGTAGAAAAGAACGGTTTTTTAGAAACCCCGTCATTAGCTTTAGCTTCTGCCGGTATCAGCCAGGATTTCTTTTTGCTAAAAGGTTCCGTAGAATCGTTGATGAAATCTCTAAATATTGAGGATTACTGCTTCCAAGAAAGCAGTAGAGATAATTTCACTAACTCTTTGACGATATGCGCCGGAAGAGATATCTTGGGTTTTTTAGGGAAACTGAACCAGACGGTAAAAAAGGATTTTGACTTAAAAGGAGAGGTATTTTTTGCCCAGATTGATTTAGCTTCTTTGCGTAAAAAAAGCTCGCAAGCTGGTTTTAAACCATTTAGTGTCTATCCCGCCGTAAGCAGGGATATAAGTATTTTCTTAAATCGAGACGTGGGTTTTAAAGAAATAGAAAAGATCATCCGCAGCAAGGTAAATTACTTAAGCGATTTTAAAGTCGTGGATATATATAAAGGCAAGGATGTGCCCAAAGAACAGATCGCTTTTACTTTGAGGATTTTTTATCGATCGCAAGAGAAGACACTTTCTTCGCTTGAGGTAGACTCTTTTCATAATGATATCAGGAAAACATTGATTTCTCATAGAGGAGTGGTATTGCGCTGAAACCGAATAAGATTTAAGTGGAAACGCTTCCGAAGCGCTCTTAGGCTTTCTTGAAAAAGCGAAAAGCAAATGTTATAATAAAGATGAAAGTAACCCTGCCTGTTACGTTGGCAGGTAAGAGCGCTACAGCTAATAACAAACTCAAGGGAGCTGAATTCTCTTCTCCCGTAAAGGGTTAAGATGAAGTTCCCACTTGTATGAGGAAAGGACTGATAGCGTCAACCTGTGACGGACTTATGGCGGGGTTTTTTAATGAGATCAGCATTTTCGAGAAAATGCTAGCTCGAATTTCCCGCCGCTAGATGTATCTATTCAGCGGGATTCCGCCTTGGCGGAAAACCCCTTTACTTTGTAAACCAAACAATATGCTAAAAGGTGTTCCTTTAGCCGTCAGGATGCGGCCCCAAAATTTGGAAGAATTTATCGGCCAGGAGCATATTTTATCTCCCGGAAAAGTTTTAAGAAGAGCCATCTCTTCACGGAGACTACCTTCTTTAATCGCCTGGGGCCCGCCGGGTAGCGGTAAAACTAGCCTGGGGCTGGTGATATCAAGGGAGCTGGACTCGGATTTTGAATATCTCAATGCCGCTTTTTCTTCCGTTCCCGAAGTAAAAAAATCCCTTGCGAAAGCAAAGAAGAATTTAGCCAGCACTGGCCGCAAAACCACTATTTTTATAGATGAATTTCACAGATTCAATAAATTGCAGCAGGAAACCTTGGTACCGGATACAGAAGCCGGGAGCATAACTTTAGTGGGAGCAACCATCCACAATCCTTCCTATTACTTGATACCTTCTCTTATTTCCCGTTCCATTGTTGTACAATTTAAGGCTCTTCTCAAAGATGATATCGTGGGGCTTCTTAAAAGGGCTTGTAAAGACAAAGAAAAAGGCTTAGGAGGCATAGATTTTGAGATGAAAGAGGATGCCTTAAATTATATCGCGCAAGTTTGTGGCGGAGACGCTCGCAGTGCTTTGAATGCGCTGGAAATAGGAGTGTTGAGTTCTGAGCCGGCGGCCAGGGAAGGGTTAGTCTTTGATTTAGCCCTGGCCAAAAATAGCGTTCAGAAAAAAGTTTTGTATGATAGGCGAGACGGTTACCACTATGACACTATATCAGCCTTTATAAAATCAATCAGGGGCAGCGATGTTGACAGTGCTTTGTATTGGCTAGCAAAGATGCTTAAAAGCGGTGAAGACCCCAGATTCATTGCCCGGCGCCTTATTATTTTGGCCTCTGAAGATATCGGGAACGCTAATCCTTTTGCATTGGTGCTGGCAACTAACTGCTTTAAGGCGGTCGAAGTTATCGGAATGCCTGAATCCGACTTAATTTTAGCCCAAACGGTTATCTACCTAGCAGCTTCTTTAAAATCAAACTCTGCCTATCTGGCTATAAAAAAAGCCTTAAAAAGCGTAGAGGAAGAGCCGATAATCGAAGTTCCCGACCACATAAAGACTCACTCTAAAGATTATAAGTATCCTCACGATTTTGGTGGTTTCCTTAAGCAAAATTACGGGGTCAGTCAAAAATACTATTACCCTAAAGATGTTGGTTCAGAGAAAAAGCTTAAGGAGTTTCTTGAATCGCTTAACAAAGTTACGCAGTCCAAGTAAATGGATAAAATTCAGAGTAAGTTTTTCGCTTGTTTTTTGTGGTGGTTATGATAAAGTTTAATCCTCTGCGGGAACCATCAGGCATCCATGTCCTCTCTTATCGAGGCACTAGGAAGACAGCCGGAGTGGATAGCCAGAGGGATAAAGCTATAAAAGAGATTTCCGATTAAACACTTAAGACAAAAATGATTAAAGAGATATCGTCTCCAAAATTAAAGAACCCGATTTTTATTGCCGCTTGGCCAGGGATGGGGGAGGTTGCTTATAGAAGCGCCCTTTTCTTAAAAGAGGTTTTAAGTTTTAAGGTATTTGCTAAGCTGGAAGCCGAACAATTTTTCAAGCCCGCGGCGGTTGTGGTTGAAAAAGGGATACTTGATATACCCACGGCCCCGGCAGGATTTTTCTATTACTACAAAGGTAAAAACTCTCCGGATATAATACTTTTTTTGGGCGAGGTGCAGCCTCCTTTAGAATATGCCGAAGCCTTTTCTTTACATATTGTTAATTTTGTAAAGAAATACAAAGCGAAAACTATTTGTACATTTGCTGCTAAACCAGAACCGATAGACCATCGCAGTGAATCTAAAATCTGGGCGGCTGCCACCAGTAGCAATCTTTTGGCAGAACTTGAAAAAATGGATGCAAAAACTTTACCTTCGGGGCAAATCAGCGGCCTTAACGGTATAATCCTTGGGGTAGGAAAAAAGAAAAAAATCTCTGGGTTTTGTCTTTTGGGGGAAATACCATTTTATATGGTGCAAATAGAAAATCCAAAAGCCACTGCAGGAATATTGCAGATTTTAAGTAAATATTTCAAACTTAATCTGAATATCGATTCTATAATTCAGAGAAGCAAATTTATAGAAGAAGAGATAGATAAGCTTATAAGCTATCTCAAAGGAGAGTCCCCTCAGCCCGGGCCCAGCCCTCTGAGCGAAGAGGACATAGAGAAAATAAAAAAGGATTTAGCTACCTACACCAAGCTTCCTCAATCAGCTCGGGAAAAAATAGAAGACTTATTTAAGAAAGCTCAGAAAGATATCGGGGTGGCCAACCAGCTCAAAGGCGAGCTTGATCACTGGAATGTATATAAAGAGTATGAAGATAAATTCTTAGGCTTGTTTAAGAAGCGCCCCAGAAGAAACGAAAGCCATTGAGATAATTTTTAGGCCCGAAAGCCACCCTTCTAATTCTGCAAAACATCGTTTTAAGCAAAATTACTTCGAAATGGAAAAACACTCTGACAAATATCCATTGGATGTTCAACGGGCAAGAGAGCTTGATTGTGCAGCAAAGAAACTGGGGTTTAGCGAAAGAGAGTTAATAGAAAATGCCTCAAGCAACCTTTTCCGTATTATAGAGGGCCTCAGTTTAGGCAAAAAAGTCCTGGTTGTTTCAGGAAGAGGCAATAATGGGGCAGACGTTTTAAGTTGTGCCAGAAAAATGGTTTCTCGGGGTTTTGAAACGGAAGTGGCCATTCTTCAAGAAGGTTCTTTAAGGGAAGAGGCCTTATGGCAGAAGAGAATGCTCCAAGACTGTGGAATAAAAACAAATTCTATTAAAGAAGAAAATGCGTATCTTCTAAAGGCCATGCTTGGCAATTGTGATTTTGTTCTTGAAGGTATCTTTGGAATAGGCTTGCAAGGTTGTCCCAACATATTTTATCAGAAAGTCATAGAGAATATAAATTCAAGCGGCAAAAAAATAGTTTCCTGCGATGTTCCTAGCGGCCTTTCGGTTCAAGAGGGCACCATTTTAGGCAAAAGCATCAGGGCAGATTACACAATAACTTTTATCGGTCCCAAAAAAGGTTTTTTCTTAAACCAAGGCCCCGAGATGTGCGGGAAAATATTTGTAACGGATATTGGCGTCTCACGCGAAATCCTAGAGAGAATAATTGATGACGGATAATTGATAATTTAGAAAACCAGTTTAGAAAATGGAGAAGCGCGATAATGAGAATAAGCTGGATGGGGCATTCCTGTTTTTTAATTGAGACCAAATCAGGCTCTAAGATTATTACCGACCCTTATGAGTCGGGCAGCTACAGTGGTGCTTTAAGATATAAACCCATAAATGTCCGTCCGGATATAGTGACAATTTCCCATTCCCATCTCGACCATTGTTATATAAAAGATTTCAAGTATGCAAAAATTATTGATACCCCAGGTATAAGTAATGTGAATGACGTAAAGATAGAAGGTATCAGCTCTTATCATGACAAATTACGGGGAAGCCAAAGGGGTAAAAATATAATTTTTTTATTCGAAACCGAGGGCTTAAGAATTGCCCACTTTGGAGATTTAGGAACCCTAGAAATTAATTATTCCAAGCTGAAAGGCATTGATGTGGCTTTTGTGCCGGTGGGGGGGATTTTTACGATAAACGCTCATGAAGCCGTAAAATTAATGGAAGATATTTCTCCCAAGATCTCAATACCGATGCATTACAAAACACCGGAAATAGATTTTAATATTTCCGGTGTTGATAAGTTCTTAAAAGACAAAAGCTATCAGCAAAAGAAGTATTTAAAACTGTCCGCTGAAAATATAAATACTTTCAAAGGCGTAGTGGTTTTAGACTATCAAAAGTAGTTAGATGCGGTATTCACAATCAACAAGCCGCAATCGGTATGTTGCGCGCTAGCGGTGCCGCGATAACGTTAAATAGCGTTTATGATGTATCAAGAAAGGTTTTACCGAGACTCAATCAAGGCAAATTATAAATTAGAAATAAGTTTTAAAGAGAGCGACCTCCTTATCTGCTCAAAAGAAGAGATAGCCCCGGGGTTAGCTAAAAAAACTCTTATTGATTGTTATGAAGCTGTTGAAAATTACGCAAAGCTTAAACCCGAATTTTTGACTTCGCTCTGCCCTCTTAAAGAAGACAAAAAAGCCCCAGTTGTTGTCCAAAAGATGCTTGCTGCCGCTAGCAATGCCAATATTGGCCCGTTTGCTTCAGTCGCCGGCGCTATTGCTGAAGAAACAGGGTTAAGGTTAAGTTTGTTTTCTCAGGAGATAATCATAGAAAATGGAGGAGACATATTTCTAAAAATTAACGAAGATAAAACGATAGGAGTTTATGCCGGAAGCGATTTTGAGCCTGAAGGCATAAAACTTAAAATAAAAAGCAGAAACTATCCTTTTGGCCTAGCTTCCTCCTCAGCTCGCATCGGCCATAGCCTTAATTTTGGCCGGGCAGACTTAGTAACGATTTTGTCCAGCCAAGCAGCTGTTGCCGATGCCTTAGCGACATCTTTATCTAACCAGATTAAGCAAAGAGAAGACATCGAAAAGATATTTTCCCGCATTACAACTAACCATTTTGTGGAAGGCCTGCTGATTGTTTTTGGAGGCGAAATTTTTCTTTGGGGAGATTTAAGGCTGGCTTAACTCAAAACACAGTTATCGAAATTGCATTTTTCCGGTTAATTGGTGCGCGGGGGGGGACTTGAACCCCCATGATATTGCTACCATTAGGCCCTCAACCTAACGTGTCTGCCAATTCCACCACCCGCGCAATATGCTATATTGTTTCTGAAAGCTTAAGCCAGAGATAAAAGTATACTCTATTTTTCTTTGGAATGCAAAAGGAAAAAGCCGGCTGCAGTATTGAGGTTATCTGCCGGAACCAAGCATTAAAGCGGAGTGCGTTTATCAAAAATGTACTTACTTTCCGGAAACTTTTTGGCCAGTCCTTTCATTTCCGCCCCCAGAGAACTTATTTGAGCGGTATGAGTAAATGTCCGGTTAAGATTAGAAACGATACCTATAGATATGGTAGGAAAACTGAATTTGTGGATTTGCCCGTCTCTACCCTTTGATTCTATATATCCTCTTATCCGTTCTTTTTCTTCAAAGAATCTCGGCGAAACTTTATCGAAATCAGCGATTATTTTCTTAGCTATACCTTCAGCAAGTTCTAGGCTTGTGATAATAACGAAATCATCTCCTCCTATATGGCCGATAAAATCATTCACTGAACCTTTCAGATGTATGGCATCTATTAGAATACGGGCCGTTGTCTTTATGACAGTATCTCCTTGTTCGAATCCATAATGGTCGTTAAGTGCTTTAAAATTGTCTATATCGATATAAAGAACGGAAAATTTGTTATTTTTTTCTATTTCTTCCCCCAATTCTTTATTTATTGATACATTGCCTGGCAGCCGGGTTAGAGGGTTCGCGTCTAAATTGGCACCAGAGCGGCGTATCAGCATCCTTACCCTGGCGATAAGTTCCTGTGGAGAGAAGGGCTTAAGCATGTAATCATCAGCCCCGGACTCTAAACCAAAGACTTTATCTTCTATCTCTCCTTTGCCAGTGAGCATCAATATCGGAACATTCATCAGGAGGGTATCCTTGCGTATTGCCTTACATATTTGGGGCCCCTGGGTATCGGGAAGCACATAGTCTAGAACCAGAAGGTTTGGAGACTCCAGTTTCAACTTTTCCATAGCCTCTTTTCCATTGGAGGCGGTAACGACTTCGAATTGCTCCTTAAGAGTCGCCTCTATTAGTTCCAGAATGTCAGGATCGTCATCGACGACCAAAATTTTTAATTCGCGCATTTTAATGTAAAATAAAAAATGGTACCTTTATTTATTTCAGATTCAACCCATATTTTTTCTTTATGCGTTTCAATTATTCTTTTAACCAAAGATAGGCCCAGCCCAGTGCCTTTTATTTTGTTGCTTTCCGGGTTGGCGGCCCGGAAAAATTCCTGAAATATTTTTCCGGAATCTTCTTTGGACATTCCATAGCCGGTATCTGCTATGGATGTCGTAGCCTCATTTAGGCCTTTTTCGCATTTCACAGTAATTTTCCCTTTTTCCGGGGTAAACTTTATAGCATTATTTATTATATTTATCAAGACTCTTTCTATAAGGTTTTTATCCATAAAAACATTTAGTTTTTCAGGCAGGCTTAACGATAACTGGAGGTTTTTGCCTTCTATCTGAGGCGAAAGAAAGTCAATCACTTCCTTGATAAGTTTGGCTATATCAAAAGTGGATATTTTCAATTCCATTTTTCCTGATTCGATTCTAGAAATATCAAGAAGGGTATTTACTATATCCATCAGTTTGTTTACATTTTCATCTATTTTAATCAATCTTTGCCTTGCTTCTTGCGGCAGCTTTCCGAATCGTTCCTCGGCTAGCAGAGAAGAAAATCCCTTTACGGAAGTAAGAGGCGTTCTTAATTCATGAGAAACGCTTGATATAAAATCCGATTTCGCTTTACTTATGACCTCGATTTCTCTTAAGCTTTTGACTAATTCGTTGGTGCGTTCCTTAATCTTTCTTTCCAGGTCGTCTTTTACTACATACAAGCTTTCGAAAAGACGGATATTTTCAAGGCATTGCCCTAGATACATACAGATTATTAAAAAAGCCTCTCTTTGAGATTTTTTTATTTCAGCCGAGGCTATGAGTTCGGAAACGATAAATATCGCATATATTCCTTCCTGTGTTTTTAAGGGGGCTATCAAAGTGTTTTTGAGGCCGCCAGCAGCAAGCTGTTTATATATTTCAGAATCTTGATTCACAATAAGAGATTCTTTCAGGATATCTTTCTTGTACTGGAGCATGTTCTTTATTACCTCTATTTCCGAAGCCGCAAAGCCTACATTTATTTTTTCCTCCAGAGTTTTAAAGTCTAATATCAGCCCCTTTCTAAAATCTAAAGAATTTATGACTTTCTCATTTATCTGTAAGAGCAGTTTGTCTTTATCTAGGATATGTATCGATGAAAGGATAAGGCTTTCTACCAGAGTGAGCTTATTAAGCTCGCTTTCTATTTCTTGTTGATAGAGCTTTACTTCCATATCACTTTTGATGATTAGTTTAGCCTGTTGATCCAAGTCGTTGATGATAGCATTAAGATGATTTCTTTCTTTTGTGAGGAATAAAATAGCCTTATTTTTTCTTACTATATGCATTACGAGCATCAGTATGGTAATAAAAAATAAAACTATGGTTCCGCCAAGCGGTTCAAGAAAGAAAAATATTTTTTCCATAACTATTGCCAAAAAGTAAGCAAGGTATTACCTGAGTCTATCCCTATAGAGTTAGTTTCCCTTGAGGAACGCATGGAATAATCGCAATACATCCCAATAACGGAAAAATTTTTACCCAGCGATTTCTTTATTAATTTTACCACCGTATAAGAATTATCCTTAATGATTTCTTTTTGTAATAGAGAGCCTACTATGATTACCAATCCCTGGTTTTTAGCTACCAGGGGGGAAAGCTGAGATTCTATTTGATTTTGCAGCAGGCCGGTATCAAGAAACATTATGTGGCCGGTATCTTTTTCTTTTAAGTTTCCTACACAAGCGAGAGAGCCGTCTGCTAAAGAATCCAGCACTCTTATTACGTCAAATTTTTCCCCGTTTTTTATGCCCAGGGGGTAAAGGGAAAATAGCTTATTATCTTGGAATTGTTCGAATTTTTCCTCTAAATACTTCCGATATATGTTTATGGCCGGTTCATTATTGATTTCTATAACTAAATTTCTTGCAGGAGCGGCTTTGGTTATAACAAAAGGTTTTCCCAAGGGCAGATATCCTCCCAAAGACAAAGAGGTTGTGTCTAAGCCTTTAACTATAATATTTACAGCACCTTCTATTATGTCGTTGTTCACTATTTGCCAGGTGTTGGAAGAATACTTTTTTGTGAAGCCGCCACCGGCGAGAGTAAATATTTCTCCCAAAAAGAGCCTTAAACCGCTTAAATATGGGACAGGATTGATTCCCGGCCCAAGAAAAGAGAGGAGAGAGAAATTTTTTTTACGTATCTTTCTAAATGCGAGCCTGAGAAATGATTCGATTTCCTTGGAAGGATTTTCTTCCATAAAGCTTTCTTCAAATGAGACATCTTGTCCGCTCATACAGCAAACTACAATTCCTTCCTGGATGAGGGTATCCTCAAAGACAAGGAATGGAGACTGCATGCCTAAAATTTTTTCCGGTTTTAAAGTAAGGTTTAAAGTTGCTAAAATATTTGAAGGATTGTAATGAGGGGTAAAAAATACGAATAGGAAACCAATACTTTTAGAAAAACTGCTCTTTATTTTTAGAGAAACCTCTTTCGCGGCTTCTTCCGATTTTCTTTTACTGAAAGCTATTGCAAAGTCATCTTTTTCCATAGATAGATAGTATGTCTAAAAAACTAGTTGCTGTCGAAAGCTTCTACTTATGCGATAGGACATCCTGCCTAGTTTGATAAAGACTATGTTTTCCTTTAGTTGAAGAAATCAATACGGATGATAATGGCCATTATGTAATAGCCATCTCCGCTGAACTTCTTTATTTCACTTTACCACGAAGGGTAGCTAAAATCAATATATCCGGCGTTTTAGCCGTAATGCCAAATTCATATTCAGCCAAAACGCCCGGGGATTTATAAAATCGCTATTTTATAACGCTAAAAGCCTACATTATCAGTGAGGAAGTTTCTTGACATTTCCGCGACTATATGCTATATACTAATTACCCTAAAAATAAATGGAAATCTTTGCGAGAGCGAGTCTTATAGATTTAATTTTTATAATTTTTTGCGTCAGAATCCTTTATATTTCTGTTGTTCGGGGTCCTGTCTGTGAATTTTTTAAACTACTGGGTTTGCTAGCTGGTAGTTTCTTCGCCTTTCAATATTATATCATTGCCGCCGACAACATAAAAACCCAGGTTTCATTCTTAACCGGAAGCTATCTGTACGCAGCTGTTTTCTTTTTGATTTTTACGGCGGTAGTTTTAATATTCAGTGCCTTAAGGGCCATTGTTTGTTTTTTGTTTAAAAAAGAAGAGATCCCCCGTAGTCATAAATGGCTTTCTTTTGCTCTGGGAGCGGCAAGAGCGTTATTATTTTCGAGTATTTTAATCTTTATTTTATCTCTTCTTCCCTTTTGTTCTCAGCGCACAAGCTTTTTTATGACAAATAATTTGTTCAGAAAAGCGGCTCCCCAGGTATATTTATTTTTAAGCAAGATTTACAAGGATATTTACCCGCAGGCGCAATTAAATAAGGAGGTAGAAACACATTATGAAGCTAAAGAGTCTTTATCAGGAAATAATAAAGAAAGGCATTGAGGCCGATGTTCGCAGCCGCCCGGCTATAGAAAAAGCGCTAAAAGAAAAGAAGAAGGAGTACGAAAAGCTTTGTGCCAAAGAAAAAGAGTTTTTTGACCAGGACAGCCTCTTTAATCCTTTTGCCGACAGCCGCCTGCTTTGGGGGGACCCCCAGGCTCAGATAAAGTCCATGATCGTAGGAGTTGATGTTGACGCGGGAGAGTTAGTGCTCGCGGACAGGCTTAGAGAAAAAGGGGAAAAGATTGACTTGGTAGCCTCTCATCATCCCCAGGGAGCTGCCTATGCGCGGTTCTATGAAGTGATGGATTTGCAAGTAGATGTTTTTTCGGACGAAGGCGTGGCGGTAAGTGTTTGCGAAAACCTTCTTAAAGAGAGAAAAGCCCAGGTTGCCAGAAGGGTTAGCGCGGCTAATCATTCCAGAAGCGTTGATGCAGCCAGGCTTCTGGGATTGAATTTTATGTGCATGCACACTCCGTGTGACAATCTTGCCTACCAGTATTTGTGCCGGGAACTGGACAAAAATAAACCGCAATCTCTTGGCCAAGTCCTGGAAATTCTTTACGAAATACCGGAGTATCAGCATGCTGCAAAAGGTAATAACCCTCCTCAATTGGTTATAGGCAGCAAGCAATCTCGTTGTAAAAATATACATCTTGAGTTTACCGGGGGGACCGAAGGCCCGCAAGGTATCTACAAGGAACTTTCCGCCAAAGGTATAGATACTATAATAGCAATGCATCAATCTGAGGAGCACTTCAAGAAATGTAAAGAATTTAACATCAATGTTATTTTTGCTTCCCACATAGCTTCGGATAATTTAGGTATTAACCTCATGCTTGATCATCTAACCAAAAAAGAGAAGATAAATATTTACGAATTTTCAGGATTTAAACGTTTTACCCATAAGCACAGATGACCACAGATGAAAAATAACAGATGATCATTGATGGAATCTGTGCTCATCTGCAGTACTATCTGCGCTAAGTTGCGGTCTCACGAAGCAAAAAAATGATTCCTCAGAAATTTATAGAAGAAGTCCAGTCACGCACAGACATCGTGGAGGTTATCTCCGAGTATGTAGCCTTGAAGAAATCCGGGAGGAATTTCAAAGGCTTATGCCCTTTTCATGGGGAGAAAACTCCTTCTTTTATGGTTAGCCCTCAAAAACAGATATTCCATTGTTTTGGCTGCTCAGAAGGGGGTGGTGTTTTCCAATTTCTTAGCCTGATTGAGAAAGTTAACTTTCCGGAAGCTGTAGAGATGCTGGCCAAGCGCCTGGGCCTCGAAATGCCATATCAGAAAGGCCCAAGAGTCAAAAACAAAGAAACCTTCTATAAAGTTTTACAGGAAGCAGCTGTTTTCTACCATAAAATCTTAAAAGAGAATTTAAGGTGCAGGCAGGTGGTTGAGTATTTAAAAAGCAGAGGGATAGCTCGGGAAACTATGGACACTTTTCTTTTGGGTTATGCTCCGGGCGGAAATTCTTTGATACAGCATCTTAGAAAAAGTGGTTTTACTCTGGAAGAAATGGAAAAAGTAGCTTTGGTTCGGGGGGCTAAGGACGGGTTTAAAGATTTGTTTTCCGACAGGGTTACCTTCCCGGTGCTTGATGTGCGTTCCCGGGTTGTCGGATTCGGCGCAAGGCTTTGGAAAAATATACCTGACTCTCCAAAGTATATAAATTCCTTAGAAAATGTCGTATATGCTAAAAGAGCTAATCTTTTTGGCCTTAATTTCTCCAAGGATGAGATTATCCGTAAAGGCTCGGCGATAGTGGTTGAGGGCTATCTGGACATGATTGTTCCCTTTATGAGGGGAGTTAAAAATATAACTGCCTCTCTGGGGACAGCACTCACTGTTGAACAAATAAGGCTTCTGAAACGTTATACTTCTTCAGTTGTGCTTATGTATGATTCAGATTCGGCCGGCAGAAATGCTGCTCTACGCTCCATAGATTTGTTACTGGAAAACGGTTTAAAAGCAGAAGTGGCATGCGTTCCTTCCGGACATGATCCGGATTCCCTAGCTTTTAAAAAAGGAAAAGAAGCTTTTTCAAAAGTGATAGATGAGAGCCGGGATTTTTTTACCTACAAACTGGAAGCTTTAAAGCAAACGCATGATTCTACCAGCATAGAGGGGAAAACTAAAATTGCCAAAGACATGCTAACTACCATAGACAAGCTTCAAAGCGAAATCGAAAAATATGAATATATAAAAAAGTTATCACAGGCCTTGGGAATAAAAGAAGAAATCGCCATAGCTGAATTTCGCAGTTTTTTCCCCAAGGATAATCGTCTCGCACAACGGAAAGCTTCGAGGTCTGATTCGGGCGCTCCCGTAAGCCGGCTTTCT
The DNA here is from genome assembly GCA_041678705.1 of Candidatus Omnitrophota bacterium. Taxonomy (GTDB): domain Bacteria; phylum Omnitrophota; class Gorgyraeia; order Duberdicusellales; family 4484-171; genus JAQUWY01. Next base: position 141 of record JBAYNQ010000007.1, on the reverse strand, counting down.
CAGGAAATATTTGTCCCTTTTACTGAAAAAATTCTGCTAAAATGCATGCTTACTAACCCAAAAGCGTTTCTTATTGTTAAAAAGAACCTGAGAGAGGAGCATTTTACTTCGGTTTTAGTCCGCAAGACAATCGCTTTTCTT
>JBAYNQ010000006.1:0-15244 GCA_041678705.1 Candidatus Omnitrophota bacterium | reverse complement strand
CTATTAATTTCTTAATGCCGGAGTTGGAACGATAAACATCCGCTAGCTCAGGGCTGGCTGAAAGAGCGGCCTTTAAATCTATGTGCTGGCCGGACCCGTAAGGAATCATCTTGGCTATCTTGTCTACTTCTGAATAGCTAAAGTTCATAACCCTGCCCACATCCCTGACTACGGCCCTGGCCTGCATAGTTCCAAAAGTAACGATTTGGGCTACACAGTCTTTACCGTATTTATTACCTACGTACTCTAAAACCTGGCCGCGTTTTTCATAACAGAAATCTATATCAATATCCGGCATGGATATGCGCGCCGGATTCAAAAATCGTTCAAAAAGAAGCTCGTAACTTAAGGGATCAATATCGGTAATGTGCAACAAATAGCTGACAATACTTCCAGCAGCGCTTCCCCGGCCCGGCCCTACAGGTATATGGCTTTCTTTAGCAAACTTTACCAGATCCCAAATAATCAAGAAATAACTTGAGAAGCCTGTCTTCTCGATTATGCTAAGTTCATAATCCAGCCTTTCCTTAACGGATTTTTCCGCTTTAGGATATCTCTGACTAAGGTTTTCATAGCATTTGGTTTTTAAATAGTTGAAATCGGTCTCTCCTGCAGGCAGAGGGAAGTTGGGCAGATGAATCTTTGAAAAATCCATAGTAAGATTGCACTTCTGCATAACTTCTAAAGTATTTTTAACTGCCTGAGGAACCTCCTTGAAAATCGTCTTCATCTCCTGAGGGCTTCGAAAATAAAAAGTATTGCTGTTAAATTTAAAACGGTTGGGATCAGAAAGTGTAGTCTGGGTCTGTATAGCTAAAAGAGCCTCATGAGCAAAGGCTTCATCCTTGCCTAGGTAATGGATATCGTTAGTTGCTATCAGAGGCACATCTAAATCCATGCCTATTTTTATCAGCCCTTTGTTAATTTTCTTCTGTTCTGGGAGATCATTTTCCATGATCTCAAGATAAAAATTACCTTTACCGAAGATGTTAAGATACTCATCGGTAAGCTTATAGGCTTTTTGCATATCATCGGCTAAAATCCGGGAAGGTATTTCTCCTTTAAGGCAGGCACTTGAAGCTATTAATCCCTGACTGTAAGCAGAAAGTATCTCTTTATCAACCCTGGGTTTATAATAAAAACCTTCCAGATGAGCTAAACTCACCAGGCGGACAAGATTGGCGTAACCTTTTTCATCCTTAGCTAAAAGAATAAGATGGTAATTATCATCTGCTCCGGGCTTATATTCCCGGCTAAGCCTGGAACCCGAGGCCACATAGACTTCGCATCCGATAATAGGCTTAACCCCTTTTTTAACACATAGATTATAGAATCTTATTGCTCCGAATAGATTTCCGTGATCAGTCATCGCCAGAGCCGGCATTTTAAATTCAACGGCTTTGTCTACCAATCTTTCCAGAATACAAGCCCCATCCAAAAGACTATACTGAGTATGAACATGAAGGTGGACAAAATCGGAGTGTTCCATGATTTATTTTATTAAATCGCCATTGCAGTGGCCAGGTCTGCCTGGCCCTTTAATTTACAATTTTTAATATTATTTTCGTCGCTATCCCAATTTGCCGGATTGTCTTTAATGTATTTACGAATTCGGTTTAACGATATGTCCTCCCGGATGATGTGGTCGTAAAATGAACGTTGCCATTTAAAATCATTTACATTTGAACCATGTATTATTTTTGTCGCCCTGGCCTTAAAATAACGTATGATTTTACCTAATGCGGTTTTATGATTTTTCATCAACATCCATTCCGTAGGGGCATGATAAATCATGCCCGCTGTTATTTGATTTGATTTGTTATGATTATGATTATTTCGGGTTTGATAAATCAAACCCCTACCAATTGTAATTATCCCATGAATATGATTGGGCATTATTACATATTCATCTAATTCCACACTATCAAAATTATCGGCAATATTTTCCCAACATTCACCAACAATGGTTCCTGTTTTGTTTAATGACACCTTACCATCTACAACCTTTCCCAACGATTCTGTTCTATCGTTTACACATATGGTAATATAATAATAACCCGATTGTGAATAATCATATTCCTTCAATCGGGTTTTTTTACGGGATTTAAATATTTTTGACATCTTTATCTACATCTAACACAAAAATCAACTAATGAAACTTAGATTTTTCTTCGAAAAATCTTTAGTTGAATTAATCCCGCCGAGTTAAGGAAATTTTCTTAGAAAATTTCCGATTATCCAACGAGGCGAGATAAGCCTCAGAAAGAACAATATTTATTCGGTCCGCTGGATTGCTTTGTTATAAGATTTTATTTTTATATTCGTCTTGTGGGCCATTTTTCACAATAGCTGCATCTTTTCCTTTTAAATAAACTCCATTGGGTCCGGAGCATTTAAATTGCCATCTATCGTCTTTCCAAATGACATCTTCTTTGATAGCTTTTACATTATTTTGATAATACCCAACGGACAACTCACCATCTGGACCGATGTTAAATACATATCCATCAATGCCACCAAACCCATTCTCTGATTTAATAAATATCTAATCCCCTACGGCTACGTTTGGTTTATTCATGCACTTTTTCCATTTTTATTTAATTTTTCCTTATAACAACTAATATCCGAATTCGTATATTAGGATACACCAAGAGGCGGCTTATTCCCATTCGATAGTTGCCGGAGGCTTAGAGCTAATGTCAAAAACTACCCTGTTTATGCCTCTGACTTTATTAATGATGGCATTAGATATCTCATCTAATACCTCATGAGGAATCTTGAACCAATCAGCAGTCATACCGTCAAGACTGGAAACAGCCCTTACTGCTGCCACATACTCATAAGTTCTTTTATCGCCCATGACCCCGACTGTTTTAAGAGGAAGCAAAACGCAAAATGCCTGCCATATATCATCATAAAGGCCATGCTTCTTTATTATTCTTTCCAAAATACTGTCGGCCTCTCTTAGAATCTTAAGCTGTCCTGTAGTAATCTCCCCCAGAACTCTTACCGCCAATCCCGGCCCGGGAAAAGGATGACGGTTTATTATCTCCGGCGGCAAACCTATAATTTTAGCTATCTGGCGCACTTCATCTTTAAAAAGCTGTCGAAACGGTTCTATGAGTTTTAATTTCATATCTTCTGGCAGGCCGCCTACATTATGATGCGATTTTATACACGCAGTCGGACCCCCAAAGCATGATATTGATTCAATAACATCCGGGTAAAGTGTTCCCTGAACAAGAAACTCCACGTTTCTTATCTTCTTTGCTTCGGCTTCGAAAACCCTTATAAACTCATTGCCAATTATTTTGCGTTTAGCTTCAGGGTTTGTTACACCTCTAAGCTCACGCAGAAAGATTTTAGAGGACTCGGCGTAATGTAAATTGATTTTGAAATTACCTTTAAATATTCGTAAAACTTGAGAAGCTTCGTTTTTTCGCAGCAATCCGTTGTTGACAAAAATACATTTTAGCTTTTTCCCAATAGCTTTATGGACTAAAACCGCGGCCGTCGAAGAGTCTACGCCTCCGCTTAACCCACAAATAACGTTTTTCGAGCCGACTTTCGCTTTTATTCCTTTTATCTGCTCGGCCACAAAATCTTCAAGCTGCCAGTTGGCAAAACAATCCGCTATCCTAAAAATAAAATTAGATATTATCTGCAGCCCAAAACCCGTATGAACCACTTCCGGGTGGAATTGAACACAATAAATTTTTCTCTTTGTATCCCCTATTGCCGCATGCTTGGTATTAAAAGTATGTGCTAACGATTTAAACTCCCTAGGTAAAGCCTCTACTTGATCAGTATGGCTCATCCAGGAAACAATCTTCTCCGGCAAAGAGAAAAATAGATCCTGATGGTCATCTATATGCATCTGGGCGCGGCCATATTCTCTTTTTTTGCCTTCTGTGACTTTTCCGTCCAAAGTTTTAACCATAATCTGCATCCCATAACAAATTCCTAAAATCGGGACACCCAGATCGAGTACACCTTTATTAAGCAAGGGTGCATTTTTTTCATAAACGCTATGAGGCCCACCAGAAAGAATTATTGCTTTGGGCTTTATCTTCTTTATTTTTTCAAGGCTGATAACACAAGGCTCAATAACACTGAAAACCTTAAGCTCACGGACTCTTCTGGCTATGAGCTGTGTGTATTGCGACCCAAAATCTAAAATCAATACCGTGTCTTTCTTCATTTTTTTCGGTTATCGGTTCTCGGTTTACGAAAATCTTGCGCAAACCGAGCGTCACAAACCGTAAATCGTTATTTGCCCATCCCCACCCTCTGAGAAGCCTGGAATACTTTGCCTTCGGTTTGTATAGAAGGGGCGATTATAATTTCCACAAAATGCATCTCTTTAATATTTTTAGCACCCAGAGATCCCATCGAAGTAGCTAAAGCGCCCATAAGGTTTTGGGAACCATCATCTACCATCGCCGGGCCAAATAGTATCTCCTCTAGGGTTCCGGTAACACCTACTTGTATTCTTGTCCCACGAGGCAAATTCCCATGAGAAGTAGCCATTCCCCAATGAAAGCCTCTCCCAGGAGCCTCCTTTGACCGGGCAAAAGCTGAGCCAATCATAACGCTATCAGCTCCCGAAGCAAACGCTTTGCAGACATCTCCGCCTCGGCTCATACCCCCATCAGTGATAATCGGCACATACTTGCCGGTTTTCTGATAATAAAAATCTCTGGCTGAAGCGCAATCAATAGTCGAAGTCACCTGAGGCACGCCTATACCCAAAACTCCCCGGGTCGTGCAAGCTGCTCCCGGCCCAACTCCAACCAGGATACCGGCACATCCGGTCTCAAGCAATTCAAGCGTGACATCGTAAGTAACACAATTGCCTATAATAACCGGCATCTTAAGCCTCTTGCAAAATTTTCCTAAATCAAGAGGTGTATATTTTGTCGCAATATGACGGGCCGTAGTTACTGTAGATTGGACTACAAAACAATCTGCTCCGGCTTCCTGAGCAATGCTTGAAAATTTATCAGCATTCTGAGGAATGCAGCTTACCGCAGCATATCCGGATTGTTTCTTTATTTCTTCAACCCGCTTTGCAATCAGGTTTTCTTTGATAGGAGTGGTATATACTTTCTGAATCAAGTTTGTGGCTACTTCAGGGGTAGCCTGAGACACCTCTTCCAAAACTTCGTCTGGATTATCATAGCGAGTTTGCACGCCGTCTAAGTTTAAAACTGCGATAGCACCAAGTTTAGACATTTCTACGGCGAATTTTACGCCCACTACTCCATCCATTGCCGCGGCAAGTATAGGAACAGAAAATCTTCTGCCGGAAAACTCCCAGGAAGTATCTACTTCTTCGGGATTAACCGTGACTCTGCCCGGAGCCAATGCTATCTCATCAAATCCATAACACCTTCTCGCCCGTCTTCCTATGCCAACCCACTCTGCCATAATAACCCTCCGTTTAATTTTATGAGTCCGTTATCTCCTTTACGTATTTTAGCTGCTTGAACACTCCTGCTTCGTGAGAAACTCATCTATGATTTTATTCTTATCTTCTTCACTTAAAAACATTTCTTCGACAACAGGGGATTCTCCCTTGGCTATACAATCGGCTAACGCCAAGGCACTCTTTTTCGCCCGTATATGGTTAAATTTAAAAAAGAACTCTTCGCCTATATTCTTAGAAGCTATATCGCCTATAAAATGAACCTCCTGGCTTGCGGCAGAAACAATATCGCCTGCCAAAGGTTCTTCTCCAGATTCTTCTTCAAGAAAATCTTTGTTCGGCGTAAAACCGCTATCGACAAACAAAAGCTGGGAAGGAAAGACCTTTAAGGGAGATATTTTTATTGCTTTAATCCTTGCTTCTCCCACGGCTTCCTCAACGCGGGAATTAAGATAGAGGGAAATACCTTTCTGGCCTAGATAATCTAACAATTCCTGAACCCTGCTGCCTAAAAAATTTAAATTTTCTGCAACAACCCTTACCTCTTTTCCCAAATTGGCTAGCGATAGCGCTAACTTCACCCCTAAAAAAGTCGAAACCCAGACACATGCTTCCGGTGAAAGTTTAAGTAAATCTTTCAATTTCCAAGCGTCAATATCGGAAAGATAAAAGAACCCCTCCCTGTGTTCTCCTTTGAGCGACAGTTTTTTTGACTCCATGCCTGCTGCAACTACCAACTGCTGAAAATCCCTTGCCTCATGCTGCTTAAAATACAGTTTCCTTCTTCGGATGTTTACTCTTTCGACTTTGGCTTCAATAAATTCAACATTTTTTTCTTTGGCCCACTCTTCTATATCCCAACATCTTTTAAAATCAGCCGGACAGCTTAAAGAAGACTCTCTTTGTGAATAATAGTTCTTCTTATCGATAAGAATTATTTTGTCGGTGAAACCATTTTCCCGCATTCTTTCAATGAAAGCAGCTCCGCTTATCCCGCAACCCAAAAGAGTTATCTCTTTCATTTGCCAACTCCCTGTATTCTAGCCGCAATGGCTAAATTATAATATAAAAACATAGTTGTCAGGCGCCCCACGCCTCCGGGAGCCGGAGTAATATACTGTGCCTGTTGTGAGGCCTCTGTGAATTCAACGTCTCCGGCCAAAACACCATTTTTTTGTCCGGTGCCCACATCAATTACTAAGCTGGCCTGCTTTATCCATTCACCTTTTATGAGATCCGGCTTGCCTACGGCAGAAATGAGTATATCCGCATTGTTAACGTAAAAAGCAAGATCGCCATTGTTGTATGTTTCTATATGCGTAATACTAACGGTAGCAAATTCATTGGCCAGATAAATCGCTAAAGGCTTGCCGATAAGTGAAGAAAAACCAACAACAGTAACTTTGGCTGCATTGAGCTTGACTCCGCTGGCTTTAATTAAATCGATAATACTTAGAACTGTAGGAGAAACGCAGAAGCCCAAGGACTCATCCGGATAAGAACTGGATAGGCCTGCCTTAAATCCAATACAAAATCTTCCTAAGTTAAACGGGTGAGCCCCTTCAACGTCTTTTCTCTCATCGAGAAGAGCGAACACCTCCTGGTCTTTCCAGCCAGGGGGGAAAGGTTTGTTTATGATTATGCCGGTAACGCGGGGGTCTTTATTTAGAGTCGCTATTTCGCGTTTAAAAACATCAAAAGTTATGCCTTCTTTGAGGCTTACCTCTTTGTATCCAATGCCCAGCCTGGAAGCTATGCGTTTCTGTTTCTGACAGTATAGGCAACTGGCATAATCATCCCCAAAGGAAACTGAGGCCAGGCACAAGCCGGGCAAACATTCAAGATTTTTTTTAATTTCCTTCTCTAAGTTGCCACTAAGTTGTTTAGAGTCTAAAATTACTGCCATTTTTTAAGAGTATTCTTGAAAACACCTAATTTCCTACTTTGGGCTCCAAACATCTTTTGGTTAGCTTCAAGGTTAAGAACGCAGCTCTTTAAAGCAAGCTTGACTAATTCTAAACCGATAATGAAATCACTTATTATACACTTTTTTACGTCAAATTCCACCTTCCGGGTAATAAAAAACACTTCCCGGCATCGGCCGCCTAAATCGGCTATTAAATGCTGGCTTTTATCGATATAGCGCTTTTTCTTGGCCCCTTGGAAACTTATGATTTTTTCAAAGATGTCACCATCCTCATCAATATAACAATATGGTTTTTTTGATAAAGAACGGATTTTCTTTATACTTGCGGTAATCTTTGTATTTTTTTTTCTTAAGTTTATCGTAGCAGGATTCTTAGAGCAGGAAAAAGCCAAGGCTTTTTCTATCAAAGCTGCCCCCAGGCAAAAAGCAAGACTGGCCACGCTGCCGCCTCCCGGAGAAGGATTTAAAGAAGCTAGACCCAGCAAATAATTTTTAAAATATTTTTTGTATTCTTCCATTTATTTTTTGTGTATTCTTAACGCTGTTTTCTCGGCCTCAAAATATAAATCTTTTTCATACATTCACCCCTCGAATTAAAAGACTAAAGGGTTTCTGCAAAGAATCAAAAATCTTCTTCTGTCATCCTGAAGGCATCCTTTATCAAAATATACCGGCGCCAATGTCGGCCCTGAATGATTTCAAGGACATCAAAGCGGGATAAAAATTCCCCGCCGGCTGCATAAATAAGAGCTGTTTTTCGGATACTGTCTCTTTTTCTTTTATCAATGGCTTCTAAACCTGAAACGGTAAAATTATGCGCCCGGGCCTTTACTTCAATAAAAGCGATATACTTAAAATCCCTGGCGATTATATCTATCTCTCCAAAGCGGCTCCTAAAGTTTCTTTCTAATATCTTGTAGCCTTTAAAACTGAGAAACTCTGCGGCTCTATCTTCAAAAAACGCTCCTTTTGTATTCGGCCCTACAGTTTCTTCTTTCATCGGGCTTGGTTGCATCCATTCTCAAGAATACTTTAGAAACTGGCGTATCTTAAGAAGAAAACTTGCTGCAAGGATAAAAGCTCTTGCGATGGAAAGGCGTTAAGTCACAACAATGAACTTGCCTCATATGTTCCTTAGTCGGGTATCCTTTGTGTTTGCCAAATCCCCATTGTGGGTACAAAAAATCCAGAGAGCTCATCAAGTGGTCCCTTGTTACTTTTGCCATTATTGAAGCTGCTGACACCTCTTTAATCCTGCTGTCAGCTCTTTTCATACAAACATAGTTTATATCCAAATTGGTGCGAAACAGCGTACCATCAATAATAAATCTGGCTGAACCCAGAGAAGGGGCAATTTCTAAGAGCCCTTTTATCGCTCGATTAAAGGCCAAAAACGTAGCCTCCAATATGTTAATTTTGTCAATCTCTCTAGCGCTGGCCAGAGCAACCTTAAACACCGCATACTCACCTAAAAGAGAAAATATCTCCTGCCTGTGGGCTGAAGAAAGAACCTTGGAATCCCTAACGGTAAACGGTGGTTTTTTTTTGAATGCCAAAGCACAAACAACCACTGCCCCGGCCAAAGGCCCTCTCCCGGCTTCATCAACGCCAACAATCATACAACTAATTCTTTTTTCTCCTGCCAACCGTCCTTAAAATAATTCTTTATGTCAACATAGCTTTCTTGCCAGACCTTGCTCTCAAATAGTAAAGTTTGCTTCTTCGAGAACGTCTGCGGCTTTTCTTAATAACCTCTATTTTCTCTATATTTGGTGAAAAATAGGGAAAGGTAACCTCATAAGCCTGGCCGTAGGCCACTCTCCTTAGAGTAAAAGATTTCCTGTGCATCGCCCCCTGAATCTTTATTATAACGCCCTCTACTGGATGTAAACGCATCTTATCTTTTTCCTTGATTTTGTAATACACCTTAATGACATCTCCGGCGTTAAATTCAGGGTAGTCTTTCTTAAGCTTATCCTTCAACTCTTTCTCGACCATTAACAATTTGTCCATTTTAACCTCCTTTAATGGGCCCGGCACTCTCACAGTACCGAGGCGAATTATCCCTCTGGATAATCAAGATTTATACCTAACGTCTTCGACAACCGTCAGCGACTCTCAACAAATCATGGCCGCAATAAATCAGGTCTTTTCTCTTTGGTCATCTCCAAAGCCTGCTTTTTACGCCACTGCTTTATTTTAGCATGATCCCCTGAGAGCAGCACTTCCGGCACCTTCCAGCCGTTGAATTCCGGCGGCTTGGTGTAATGAGGAAAGTCCAATCTTGAGTTTTCAAAACTTTCTTCTTTCACTGAGCGCCGGTTTGAAACTACTCCCGGCACCAAACGTACCAGGCAATCAATCAAAACCATAGCGGCCAACTCTGCCCCGCTTAAGACAAAATCTCCTATGGATATCTCCTCATCAATCAAATGCTCTCTCACCCTTTCGTCGACCCCTTCATAACGCGGAGCCAAAAGAACAAGCCTCTCCTGCTTTAATAATCTTTTAACCAGCGGCTGGGTCAATTTCTTTCCTGCCGGGCCAAAAAGAATAACCTTGGCAGGCTTTGGCAAATTGGCTTGAGTTGAAACCTGCTTACCCAGGACACTTTTCAAGGCTTTGAAGAAGGGCTCCACCTTAAAAACCATACCGCCCCCTCCATAAGAAGCCGCATCGACTTTTCGGTGAGCATCATCAGAATAATCTCTTAAATCATGAAGATTTATTTTTACCAGCCCTTTATCTTGGGCGCGTTTAATTATTGACTCTCCCAGCACCGGAGAAAACATTTCAGGGAATATGGTAATAACATCAATTATCATACTTGGCACCCGCGATAACAGCAGGTATTATCCTTTATATTTTGCGATAAACGCCTTTCTAAAATCATAGAACTTATCGTCTTTTATCGCTTCACGAATCCGATTCAAAAACCTGTTGTACCAAAATACATTATGATAACTGAGTAACTGCACTCCCAGGATTTCCTTTACATTTATTAAATGGCGTAAATACGCCCTGGAAAATTTCTTACAAACATAACAATCACATTCACTGTCTAAAGGTATAGAATCATCACTAAAAGGCGAATTGCGAACTACGATTTCCCCTTCCGAAGTAAATGCTGTTCCTGTGCGGCCAAAACGAGTAGGGATAACACAGTCAAAAAGATCTATGCCTAAACTTACAGCCTCAATAATTTCAAGGGGTTTTCCGTGCCCCATAAAATAACGCAGGCATTTCTTATCCGCTTGTTCCTGGATAAAAGAGAGGATATTATACCTCAAATCACGGTCTTCGCCAACACTTAAGCCACCCAAGCAAAGGCCGTCAAGATTTAGTTTCATAGCTCCCTCTAAGGACATTTCTCTTAAATCCCGGTAGGTAGAACCCTGTATGATTCCAAAAAAAAGCTGGTTTCCAGAATTATTCTCTTCAAAAACTTCTTTGCTGGCTCTTGCCCAGCTTATAGTCCTTTTAACGGCTCTTAAAGCATCTTCATAAGAAGCCGGGAATTTCACGCACTCATCGAGAGGGACAATTATGTCCGCTCCTAAAGCTATCTGTATTCGCATCACATCCTTAGGGCTCAGGAAAAATGTCTTGCCGTCGATATGAGACTGAAATTCTACACCGTTATCGTTAACTTTGCGTAAACGCTGAAGACTGAAAATCTGATACCCTCCGCTGTCAGTAATGATAGTTTTATCAAAGCCCATAAATTTATGAAGACCGCCGCAAGAAGCTATCACTTCAATTCCCGGCCTTAAATACAGATGATAAGCATTGACTAGCAATCCTTCTATGCCTATATCATCTAATTGATCAGGAGTTATACCTTTTACCGCAGCTTGGGTTGCAACCGGGAAAAAAGCCGGCGTATCAAACTTATCTCTGGGAGTATTAAAAACCCCCGACCTTGCTTTAGTGCGGCTATCCTCGTGTAAAATGGTAAACATTATTTTTTAGAAAATAAGCACAAGAGTAACGTTAATATAATACTGGCTATAATGCTTGTAGTCAGCGGAAAATAAAACGTAAAGCTATTTCTCTGAAAGAAAATATCCCCTTTTAGCTTTCCTAAAGGAAAGGGTATTCTAAAATGAGAAATACCCTTCAGTGCTAACCCGACGAGCGCGGCAGAAACCCCCGTCATGATAATAAACCTTCCTATACCGCTCATTCTATGCTTCCTGAAGCAGCTGACGGCGCCTGCGCAAACATTTAGCTGGAATCTTTTATCAAGATTCTTTATTAAAGGATATATTCAAATGCCGGTAAGACAATTCAGTGACTACTCTACCCCGGGGGGTACGCACGATAAATCCTTCCTTAAGGAGATACGGCTCGACAACATCTTCCAATGTCAGCCTATCTTCGCTTAAAGTTGCAGCTATAGCTTCGATGCCCGCTGGGCCGCCAGAGTGTAAATTTATAATCGCCATAAGATATTTTCGATCTAAATCATCGAGTCCCTGCTTATCAACTCCAATTTTGTCTAAAGATTCCCGGGTTATACCCGCATCGATTACGCCTTTTCCCAAAACCTGGGCGTAATCTCTCGCCCGCTTAAGCAATCGATTGCACAAACGAGGAGTGCCGCGGGACCGGCGGGCGATCTCTAAAGCGCTCTCATCATCTATTTCTACATCAAGCAGCTCAGCGCTTCTTTTAACGATAACGGATAAATCTTTGGGAAGATAAAAATCAAAATCGAAAAACAAGCCGAACCTTCCCCTCAGAGGGGCGCTTAAGAGACCCTTGCGGGTAGTTGCCCCAATCAAAGTAAAAGGTTTTAGGTTAAATTTCACGCTCTTTGCATAAGGCCCTTTATCAATAACAAAATCTATCTGGAAATTCTCCATTGCCGGATATAAAAATTCCTCTATAACTCTGGAAAGGCGATGGATCTCGTCAATAAACAGGATGTCTCCAGCTTCAAGGTTAGTTAAAATACCTACCAAGTCCCCGGCCCGTTCAATTGCCGGTCCGCTAGTGGCCGTGAACTTAGCATTCATCTCTTTAGCAATGCAGTGGGCCAGGGAGGTTTTGCCCAGCCCCGGTGGCCCGGAAAGAAGAAGATGCTCAAGAGGCTCAGATCTTTTTTTTGCTGCCTCAATCGAAATAGAAAGAGAAGAAGAAATACTCTCCTGACCGATAAATTCGCTCAAATTCTGAGGCCGCAGAGATAAATTTATTATCTGTTCTTCTTCGTTCTCTTTCCAATAATTTACGATTCTTTCTTGATCCATAGCTCTTATTTAAATCTCTGGTTTATTTTCTATATAGAAGTATAAACATTCTCCCGGCGGGTTATAAGGATAGGCCCGAATAAATCTTCCTGCACGGCAGCTACCTCTTTCAATTTAATCAACTCTAGAATCGCCAGAAAAGTAACTACAATTTCTATTTTGCTTCTGGCTGAAGAAAAAAGTTTCTCCAGAGAGACTTTTTCTTCAGATAACAAAAGATGCAGTAAGTCATGAATTTTATCTTCAACTGTAAACTCATCCTTAACTACTTCGAAGAAAATATCTTTGGGAACTTCTTTTAAGGCACTTTTGAAAGCGCTGATAAGATCAAATATGGAAGCTTCTATATATACTTCTGCTCCTGTAAGGTCTGCTGCCGGACGCTTGAAGTATTTATTTCTCTCTACTTCTTTATCCCTTAAGAATTCAGCTGCTTCTTTAAACTTCTCATATTCAAGAAGCCTCCTGACTAACTCCTCACGCGGATCCTCTTCTGCTTCCTGAGGATCTTCTTCCCTGGGAAGCAGCATCTTTGATTTTATATTAATAAGATTAGCGGCCATAACAAGATACTCTGATGCCATATTTATATCCAAAAGCTGCATCAACTCTAAGTACTGGATATATTGGTCAACAACCTGCACTATCGGTATATCATATATGTTCAGGTGTTCTTTCTTAATCAGATATATAAGGAGATCAAGCGGGCCCTCAAAAATATCAAGTCTTATCTTCATGCCGGTAGATTTAGTTGCCGCAGCAAATTACAAACTGCCGCGATTTATTTTTATTTATATTTTTACTAATTCCTTAACTTCCTTTAATGTTTTTAAAGCCTGCTGGCCGGCTTTTTTGCGGCCATCAGCTAATACGTCAGCCAAATAATTCTTTTTTCGTAAGATTGCCTCTTTTTTTTCACGGTAAGGTGCTATAAAATCTTCTAGGATTTGAGCTAAAGTAGCTTTGCATTGACGGCAGCCTTTCTGAGCCCTTTGGCACCATTGCCTGGCCTCTTTGGATTCTTCGGGTTTGAAAATAGAGTAACAGTCAAAAACATTACAAATGTCGGGATGCCCGGGGTCTGTTTTCAGCTTTCGGGCTGGATCGGTAAACATAGATAGCACTTTCTCTTTGAGGCTAAGGGAAGGCTCGTTGAGAGCTATATAATTGCCATAGCTCTTGCTCATCTTGCGGCCGTCAAGCCCTAGAAACCGAGGCGTTTTAGTCAATAAAGGCTGGGGTTCAATAAAGACTTCTTTTTTATATATAAAATGAAACCGGCGGACTATTTCACGGCAAAGTTCAAGATGCGGCAGCTGATCATCACCTACAGGCACATAGTCAGCTTTGTAAAGCAAGATGTCCGAAGCCTGTAGAACGGGGTAGCCCAAGAAAGCGTACGTATTAACGTCTTTATCTTTTAGCTGCTTCATCTGCTCTTTAAAAGTAGGGCATCTTGATAGCCACCCCAAAGGGGTCAAAGTCGAAAGAATCATATACAGTTCCAGGTGTTCAGGAACCTGGGACTGGATGAAAATAACGCTTTCCTCAGGATTAATACCGTAACTTAACCAATCAGCAACATTGTCAAAAACCGACTCTTGTATCAGAGAAGTATCCTTGTATTCGCTCATAAGAGCGTGCCAGTCGGCTGCCATAAAAAAACACTTGTAACTCTTCTGCAAAGAGACCCAATTCGATAAAGCACCCACCCAATGGCCAAGGTGCAATTTGCCAGTTGGCCTCATCCCGCTTAGTATTGTCTTCTTCATAATATCTTTATGTGCAGATGATCGCAGATCGCCAGTTAAACAAAAGTCTTAACAGATAATCGCAGATATTTATCTGTGATCATATGTTTTAAATCTGCAAATCTGTGTTTCATTTAAGTTTTCGGGCTATGGTTTCTTCATGATACGTATCTATAATATCTCCTTCCTTGATTCCATCGTAGCCAACACTTATGCCGCACTCAAGGCCTTCGGCCACTTCTTTAACGTCATCTTTGAACCGCTTCAAGGTTTGCACCTTGCCGCTGAAAATCACATCTTTATTTCTTATAAGGCTGGCTGATAGGCCGCGGTTAATTTTTCCTTTCTCTACAATGCAGCCGGCCACAATGCCTACTTTAGTAAGTTTAAACACAGCTTTAACCCTAGCCCTACCGGCAAACGTGCGCTTCAGCTGTGGAGCCAATAAGCCTTCAAGGGCCGCGATAACATCATCTATCAGCTCATAGACTATTTGATAAGACCTTACTTCTATGCCTTTTCGCCTAGCCAAATCTCTTACCTGAGAATCTATGGTTACCTTAAAACCGACGATCACCGAATCCGTAACTTCAGCCAGAAGAATATCTGAAGAATTCACCGCGCCTATGCCTTTATGAGTTATGATTAATTCGACTTCTTTAGACGGTATTTTTTGCAAAGCTCCTTCTACAGCCTCAAGGGTCCCTCCTACATCGGCTTTCAAAATAACTTTTAACTGTTTTACTTCTACTTCCGTATCTTTTTTACTCAAATCCTCCAACTTAAGATGAACTCTTGGCACAAGCTTTCTTTTTTTGTCTTCCTGGCGCCTTTTTTCGGCTATGTCCCTGGCGGTTTTTTCATCAGGAACCACCATAAGCTG
>JBAYNQ010000005.1:0-15882 GCA_041678705.1 Candidatus Omnitrophota bacterium | reverse complement strand
TCCCAGTAATCCCAGCGAATAAGCCTGGTCAATAGCGTTTTGAATTCTTTTTATGGCTAAAGGATATTCTGCCCGGATATAAAAATAACCCTTGCTGGCACCTATGGCGTAGCCGGCAATAATCATCCCCTCCATTACCGAATGAGGATCACCCTCCAAAACACTACGGTCCATGTAAGCTCCGGGATCACCCTCGTCACCATTGCAAATGATATATTTCTGGTCGGATTCTGTCTTAAGAGCAAAATCCCATTTCATCCAAGTAGGGAATCCTCCACCGCCGCGTCCGCGCAATCCGCTTATTTTAAGTTCTTGGATAACTTCCGCCGGCTTCAGCTGAGTTAATATCTTATAAAGTCCCTGATAACCTTCGCTGGCAAGATAATCTTCTATGCTATCTGGGTTTATAGCTCCGCAGTTTCGCAATACCCTCCTCAATTGTTTATCTTTTTTCTTGTATTGTAAAGACTTTATAAGCTCGCCTTTTTCTATGGTAAGAGAAACAATGTCGTCAATATCCGTTTCTTTTAGCTGGACATATATCATGTCTTCGCCGTAAACCCTTAAGACAACCCCCTGGTTATATACACCAATATCTGCGGCTCTGACAATCTGGATATCATTTTGCAGGTTCTTTGAACGCAGGCATTCCAAAAATTTATTATAAAACTCTTTCGTCCGATCGGCGGCCTGAGTATCAGTATCTTTTATAAATAGCGTCTTTTTATACATCGTGTTCATCACCTTATTACCAAATGGTCATTCATAACGCGCTTACCGCAAAGATGCTTATCCACAATTCCCAAAGCTGCTTTTTTATCTACGTTTCCATAGACAACATGCGGTACGCCATCAATACACACTTCTACCAGCGGCTCTATATAGCACATCCCCAGGCACCCTGCTTTAAAAACATCTATTCCTAAATTACGGCGTTTAATTTCTTCTATCAGGGTATCGTAAACTTCTCCTGCTCCGGCCGCTATGCCGCAGGTACTCATGCCTACTTTTATCCAATTAGTTTTTTTCAAAACCAGGCTATTTTTAACTTTTTGAAAATTATCTTTGGTTAACTTGTCCATTTATCCACCTTGTTATAAAATTCAGCTTTCAGCTTCTATATAATGAGTTAGAATTTCAGGGATTTTTTCTTGCGACAACTTTCCGTAAATCTTTCCGTCAATCATCATCACCGGCGATAAGCCACAACAGCCAAGGCATCTGACCAATTCAATAGTAAATAACCCATCCTTTGTGGTTTGGCCGGGCTCTATATGCAATATGCCTTTAAGCTCTCCTAATATATCCACTCCACCCTTCAAATAGCAGGCGGTCCCCATGCAAAGAGATATCTTATGTTTCCCCGGCGGTTCCAGCTTAAAATAATTATAGAAAGTTATGACTTCGTAGATCCTGGCCAAAGGCACATCCAGCAATTTCTGGAGCTCGAACGATACATGACGGGGAATATAACCATATTCATCCTGGATAGTATGTAAAATCATAATAAGATTGCCTTCTACGCCTTTCCATTTCTCAACCAAATCTTTGATTTCTTTATCGCTTTTAAGGCTATTCTTAGTTTCCATAAGTATATGAAGTTGTTTATTGGAAGATTATTCGTGAATTTTGTCACAATCTTGTGTGATAGGCGATTATATCACTCTCGATAAGCCTGTCAAATAATATTTGCTAATTTTGCGAAAAGCCGGTAAGTCACCCTGCAAAACTCCGGTTGCATGCCCTTAGATATTGGTTAGTTGACGCTTGTGATAATAAGTATGAAGAAGTTTATGAGAAAGGTGTCCGTTAGGTTTTTTTAGGAATTCAGAATAAAGCTTCATGACCGCCGGATTCTGATGAGAACGGCGATAAGTAAGATTTCTGTCCTCCTGGTAAAGAGCTTTCATCCGAAGCTTTTTGATTTCATCATTAACCGGCAAAGGCTGGCCGCCTCCACCGATACAGCCACCAGGACAAGCCATTATCTCAATAAAATGATATGGGCTTTTTCCTTGCGCAACCTGCTCCATTAGTTTACGGGCATTACCCAATCCATGGGCAACCGCAACTTTTATTTCCTTCCCGTCTATATTGACGGCGGCTTCTTTAATTCCGGAAAGGCCCCGGACAGCATTTAACTCGATATTCTCCAACTCTCTTCCAGTTAAATAAAAATATGCGGAGCGAAGAGCCGCCTCCATAACCCCTCCAGTGGCTCCGAATATAGTAGCCGCTCCGGTAGAAACTCCCAGTGGATCGTCAAACCCTTCATCAGAAAGGTTGGCGTAATCAATGCCCGCTTCTTTTATCATTCTTATTAATTCACGAGTCGTAAGCACATAATCAACGTCGGGAAAGCTTTCTTTCTTAGTCAAAGCAAGCTTATCTTTCCAAAAAGAAAAAGCGCTGTTTATTTCCGGCCGTAAAGCTTCAAATTTCTTAGCCGTGCAAGGCATAATAGAGACCACTTTAATATTTCTAGGATCAATGCCCATTTTTTGAGCATAATAGGTCTTAGCAATCGCGCCAAACATCTGTTGCGGTGATTTGCAGGTTGAAATATTATCTAATATTCCTGGGAAAAATGTCTCACCGAATTTTATCCAACCGGGAGAACAAGATGTAATCACCGGCAGCTTTCCTTTGTTGCTTAGCCGGCTGAGAAATTCCGAGCCTTCTTCGATAATCGTAAGGTCAGCGGAAAATTGCGTGTCGAAAATTTTAGTAAAACCTAGCTTCCTCAAGCAAGCTACGAGCTTTCCAGTGGTTGGAGTTCCATAGGCAAAACCGAAAGCCTCCCCAATCGCGGCCCTTATTGCCGGCGCGGTTTGAACAATTATTATCTGCTCTTTTTTACTTAAAGCCGTCCAAACATCCCCAACAGAGTTATTTTCAGTTAAAGCCCCCGTGGGACAGACCGATATGCATTGACCGCAGTTAGTACACTCTGAGTTCCCTAAGCCTGCGTCAAAAAATGTCGACACCTGCATTGAATGGCCGCGCTTAATAAAATCAATAGCATTAACTTCTTGAATTTTACTGCACACCTCTATGCATCTTCCACATAGAATGCACTTATTAGGATCTCTTATAATTGAAGATGAGCTACAATCTACAGGAAGATCCTTGTCTCGCGTCCTGGGATAACGTATATTTTCAATACCTAGCTCATGAGCTATTTTCTGTAAATCACAATTTTGATTTTTTTCGCAGGCCAGGCAATCTTTTGGATGGTTGGCAAGAATAAGCTCCACGACAACCCTGCGGGACTGCCGGACCCGTTCAGTATTGGTATAAACTTCCATGCCATCTCTGACTTTAGTAACGCATGCCCTCAGCAAAGTTTTGGCCCCTTTGACTTCAACCAGACAAACAGAACAAGCCCCGCTTTCATGAAAATCCTTAAGATAGCAAAGTGTCGGAATCACAATCCCCTGGCTTAAACAAGCTTCTACAAGGTTACTTCCTTCCTTAACTTGACAATCAATACCGTTTATTTTAATATTGTACATTTTTTTATCCATGCTACTTTTTATATACCTTAGATATTACCTGAATCCTTAATGTCGCAGCGCAAACATCTCCGGCATTCAGTTCTTGCCTGAGCAGGGCTCAAGCCCAGCGAAACCTCTTTGAAATTTTTTAAACGTTTATTTAAATCTCGAGTTTTTATTTTGCTCCTTAAACCGCCTTCCGGTTCAAGAGAAGCTTCGTTATTGTAGTCAAATTTTCTATACAAAAGCTTAAATCTATCCTGGGCAAACAAACTACGGTCAATAGCCTCGGCTATCCGCTTTCCCTGAGCCATAGCCTGAACCGCGGTTCCCGGGCCAGTAACCATATCGCCCCCAGCATATACACCTTTTAGGTTAGTTTCCAAAGTAAATGTATCAGCAGCAACGGTTTTGTAAGCTGTAAAACTTAATCCGCAATCTGCGGCAAAATTACTATCTAGACGCTCTCCGATGGCCAACAATATGGTATCGCAAGCTATAATTTCAGTCTTGCCCGTATCCAAAGGTTTTTTCCTTCCCGAAGAGTCACAAGGCCCCGGATTCATCACAGCCAGCTCAATAGCTTTAACCTTTTTCCCGGAATTTGAACCGATTATTTTTTTAGGGGACCGCATGAATAACATTTCCACGCCTTCTTTGACAGCCTCAAGGATTTCTGCATGGTTAGCTGGCATATCCGATTCCTGCCGGCGATAAACTATAGTAACTTTTGCCCCTAGGCGCAAAGCACTTCTGGCGGCATCAATGGCTACATTTCCTCCCCCCACAATAATAACTTTTTTGCCAATAGTAGGCTTTTGCCCTTTGGCAATTCCCTCTAAGAAATAGCTTCCGGAAAATACACCAGCAAGGCCCTCTCCCTGAATGCCTAAAGGAATCCCCTCGTAAGCACCGCAAGCAATAATTAAGGCCTGGAATTTTTCTCTTAAACTGGCAATGTCTCGAGGTAAAATCTTTTTATTAAAAATAAACTTTACTCCCAATTTATCTAAAAAAGCTATTTCGTGCCTTAATACATTACGGGGAAGCCTGTAGGCTGGAATACCCCATCGCAGAATTCCTCCTGCTTCAGAATTCTGATCATAAACGACTACCTTATGGCCCAAACGCACAAGATAATAAGCTGCAGTTAGGCCCGCGGGGCCGGCACCAACAATCGCCACTTTCTTGCCGGTTGAAGAAAGCTTCTCTTTCAAAATCCTGTCTAGGACTTCTTTTTCTTTTTTGGTCCCGCGGATGGTATCAGCTATATAACGATGAACTTCTCCCTGGGCTACGGGAGCGTCTATATCCTCTCTACGACAACGAAGCTTGCAGTGAAAATGGCAAATCCTTCCTATGGAGGCTGGCAAGGGATTATCTCTAATTATCGACTCAAACGCCTCCTTTACCCTTCCTACCTCAAGCATGGCAAGATAAGCCGGTATATTCATGTGCAAAGGGCAGCTATTCTCGCAAGGCGCTAAAAACATTTCCTGGCAGACGCCCGCATCGCAGTAATCATCCTTAATATGCTGTTCGTATTCCTGTTGGAAATAATTCAAGGTAGTTAAAAGAGGGTTGGGCCCGGTCTGGCCTAAACCGCAAAGAGCCGAGTCTTTTATCACGCTGCCCAATTCCCTGGCTTTAGTTAAAATATCCATTGAAGCCTTACCGGCAATAATATCCTGAAGCATTTTTAAGATTTGATTCAAGCCTTCCCGGCAAGGGGTACATTTTCCACAAGACTCGGCAGTAGTAAACTCGGTGAAATATCTCGCCACGTCAACCATGCAATTATCTTCATCCATAACTACCATCCCTCCTGAGCCCATAATCGTACCCAAGCTGGTAAGAGACTCATAGTCAATTGAAGTATTGAAAAGACGAGTAGGTATGCATCCTCCTGAAGGCCCTCCAGTCTGAACCGCCTTAATTTTTTTATTGGTACCCGTGCCACCTCCGATATCAAACACGAGGGTTTGAAGGCTGCTGCCCAAAGGAAGCTCAACCAAGCCGGTATTTTTAATCTTACCCACCAGAGAAAATACCTTGGTTCCGGAATTACCCTTTATCCCGACAAGAGAGAACTCTTTACCACCCATAGCCATAATTGCTGGAATGTTAGCCCAGGTTTCAACATTGTTTATATTGGTAGGATAATCCCAAATGCCTTTTTCTGCCGGAAAAGGCGGCCGGATATTTGGACGGCCGGATTTGCCTTCAATGGAAGCAATTAGGGCTGTTTCTTCCCCGCAGACAAAAGCTCCTGCTCCCTCCACAATGTGAAGATTAAATTCAAAATCAGAACCGAATATTCCCGAACCGAGAACCCCATACTTTTTAGCTTGGGCAATCGCATTATGCATTCTTTCTACTGCTAAAGGATATTCTGCCCGGCAATAGATAATTCCCTCGTGAGAACCAGTAATGTAGCCGGCTATAACCATACCCTCTATAACCATATGGGGATCCCCTTCTAATTCGTTTCTATTCATATAAGCCCCGTGGTCACCCTCGTCAGCATTACAAACTATATATTTTTTGTCAGATACTTTGTCTTTAAGAATTTCCCATTTTTTCCAAACCGGGAATCCCGCTCCGCCGCGTCCGCGCAATCCGGAATCCTTAATGTTACTTAAACACTCTTCGGGACTAAGTTTATGTAAAGCCATAAAAAGAGAACCGTACCCCCCCACTCCAAAATACTCTTCGATATCATCAGGGTTGATTAGCCCGCAATTTCGTAAAACTATCTTTTTCTGGCCCCGGAAAAAAGGGACCTCCGCCCAGGAAGGAATTTCTGGATATCCACGGCCATAAAATAATTTTGAAGTTATATGGTCCCATTCTTCTATTTTGCATAGAGCATTCCCTCTATGGGCATTACCTTTTAAAACGCTGTCAGCTATCTGCCTTGCGTTATTCTCGTCGACCTTGCTAAAGATCAGCAAAGGCTTTCCGGGAATTTTGAAAGTAACCAACGGTTCTTGAGCGCAAAAGCCGAAGCAACCTGTCTTAGCAAGAAAAACTTTAGCCTTCTTTTTTGAAAAATGCTTGTTAAGAGAATCATAAACTCCTTGAGCGTTATTCCCCGCACCGCAAGTACCTAGGCCTACAGTGACTCGGGCAAAAGGCGGAAATATTTTCCGCAGACCTTTTAATTTCACTTTCTCAAGAGTTTCAATATCAATTACTCGCATCTGTGCTTTTTCTTTTTCAAAGCTTTTATCAGTTTTTTCATCTTCTCTACAGTCATCCTGCCATAGATTACGCCATCTATTTCAACCACAGGAGCAAGGGCGCACTGGCCAAAACAAGCAACAGTCTTAACGGTAATGGCCTTATCTTTTGTGGTTAGAAAGACTTTTTCTCCTTCATTTATTTTTTCATCGCCAAAATCCAGCTCACGCTCCAAATAATCAAGTATTCGGCGCGAACCTTTGGTATGACATGCAGTGCCACGGCATACGACTATGCAATGCTCTCCCTGAGGCTGAAGGTTAAAAAAAGAATAAAAAGTAACAACGCTGTAAACAGCAGAAAGCGGATAGGAAGTTTTTTCGGCTATATATTTCAATTGACTAGGGGAAAGGTAATTGTGCTTGCTTAAAATCTGGGTTTCTTCAAGAATGCTTAACAACTCTCCCGGAGTGTTCTTGTGATGGGAAATAATATTGTCTATCCTTAAACGATCTTTGATCTTTTTCGGCCTGTGTTTAGTTAAACTATATTTCATTTATGTTTTGTTTCTTGGCCTAACACTAATCTTTAGCTAATTGCAGCCTCACGATTTCAGCTTTCACTCCGGACAAAAGGTTAAGTTTATGGCTAATTTCTTCCACCTGCTCGTCACTACCAACAAGCTCAAGAATCATCAGTCCGGAATTAGCACAATCATCAAGAACGCCATCATGAATTCCTAAACGGGTTTTTATAATACAGCCCCAATCAGTGAGTATCTTCTGCACTTTAGGAGCCGACTCTTTGCGCATATTTACCAAAATCAAGAGCAAAGTTTTTTTAATCATCCCGCCTCCTGTTAATTATTTCTTCTTTTGGCAAAATAAATAAGGCTTTCGAGTTCACAAGCCATATCAACATTAGAAACGCAAACACCTGCCGGAACTCTAAGAACTAAGGGAGAGAAATTTAAAATACCTTTAACTCCGGCATTGACTAACTCATCACATACATTTTGAGCTGCTTCCACGGGTGTCGCTATTATGGCTATCTTTATCTTTTTTTTTCCTACCGTTTTTTTAAGGTTCTTGGAATCCTGGACCAAAACACACCCTCTTCTTTTTCCGATAACATTCTTGTTATTATCAAACGCGCAAACGATTCGTAAATTGAAACGGGAAAAACCCTCGAACCGCGATAAAGCGCCTCCCAACCTACCGGCTCCCACCAAAGCAATATCCCACTTCTGGTTCACACCTAATATATTTTCAATCTCTTTTGATAGCTGCTTAACTTCATACCCAACGCCAGGCTTACCAAAACCGCCGAAATAAGAAAGATCTTTTCTGAACTGGACTGAACTCACATTTAAAAACTGAGTAATCTTGTCTGAAGAAATTATCCCGACTCCTACCTTTTCGAGCCGCTTAAGATTACGCAAATAGAGACTGAGTCTTTTTATGATTTCGCTGGAACACCTTGTCTTTTTTGAACAGGAAAAAACATTTGTTCTGTTTTTCACAAACTCTATGATACCAGATGCAGAAATTTTATCAAGACAAATATATAGAATTTCTGATGTGGCTTGATAGTCAATTCAACGAAAGAAGCTTTTGAGCCAGTTCGCAAACCTCGGCGGGAGCAATTGCTTTCAGGCATAAAAAATTTTTATCACAGTTATGCGCCAGGCACTGCTTGCAGCCAACATCTTTATGAAGATAGCGGGATTTTTCTCCCAAAGGCCGCCAGCGTAACGGCGAAAGCCCAGGGTCGCTACGGCCAAATATAGCAATTACCGGGGTCTCTAAAGCCGCGGCTATATGAACCGGGCCGGAATCATTCGATATCAAAAGAGAAGCCCTCTCCAGTAAAGCTCCTACTTCTGTAAGGCTGAGCTTGCCTCTTAGATCAACGACCTCATTCTCCTCTACCAATCTTGCGCCAAACTTTCTTTCGGCTATTGAGGTAATCACGGCAACTTCTAAGCCGGGATTGGCGGATTTCAAAACCTTTATTACCTGTGAAAAATTATCCTGGCTCCAGCGTTTAGACGGGCATGATGCCGAAGGATGGACAACAAGAAGCTTTTTTTCAGGATTCAACCCCTCAAGAATCAAAAGCCTGCCAACAGCCTCCCGGGCCGTATCAGTCACTGGAAAATAAAGTTTTTTATCTTTTATGTCTACGCCTATATGGCGTAAAACATCCAGGGTATATTCAGATTCATGCTTTTTGCCCTGCTGTTTTTTGTGAACAATTTTTTTGTTTAAAAGACAACCCATTTTACGATTAAAACCAACTCGCAAAGGAATTCCGGCTAAGAATGCTATCATGTTCACACGATTAGTGGGGTGAAGAACAATCGCCCAATCAAAATGTTTCGCCTTCAACCATAAAGAAAATCTTAGCGTGGAAAAAAAACTTTTATGCTTGCCGTATTTATCATATTCTATAATCTCGTCTAAACAAGGATTCCCCTCTAACGCCTGACGGGTATAAGGCCGGCAGAGAAAAGCAATGTAGGCATTAGGGTATGCCAAACGCAAATTCCTAATAACCGGCGTGGAAAGAATAACGTCTCCCAGCCTGTCAGTCCTCAAAACAAGTATACGCTTAGGCTTCTTCATTGGATAATAACCGCTTGACTGAAGCAGCCACCTCCTGCGGCGATATATCAGCAAGATTCTGGCTCTGCGGACGTAAAACAATATTGCGCTTAGACCAGGGGCCGTATCGACAAGGATCTGTAGGCCCAAACAATGCCAATATAGGTAGATCAAGATAGCTTCCTAGATGAAGCAGGCCGGAATCAGCGCTAATGAGTAGCCGGCCATATTCTTTAAGTAAAAAATAAACTTCACTCATGCTAGTCTTACCAACTAAATCAAGCGCTCCCGGAATAGAGAAAAGATTTGAATAAAATTTTCTCTCCTCTTTTTGGCCTAAAATTGCTATCGGAAACGGACTCTTTATTTCTTCAAGGGCTTTATGTAATAAATCTACGGGGTACCTCTTGAAGCGGTTACGCGAAGAGCAGGCAATAAATATGGCCTTGGTTATTTTTTTATTTCTCCAATTCTGTTCCTTCTCGCCGGTTATAGTAAACTGGCTATGAAACCGCGCTGCTTCAGGAGCAAGCGGCTCAACCAGCGATAAGTAGCGGTCTTTCAAATGCATATCCTGAGGAAATTTCCTGAAAAAATGCGTATGCTCCCGAACCCCCAGAAGAACCGGCAGAAATGAATTTTTCAAATCTGTCATTAAATCATATTTTTTTCGTAAGCTGAAAACAAAACGTATTTTCTGGATATTTGTCCAGTGCTTATTAAAAACTACCACTTCATCGATTGAATCATTCTCTAGTAGGAATTCTCTTGTGCCTAAAGAGACAATAGCAGTTATTCTTGCCCGTGGATAATTTGATTTTAAGCGGTCCAATACCGGAAGGCCCATGATTGCATCACCCAAGTTAGTGGGGAAATTTATCAATATATTTTTTATCATAAGTAAATCAAACGCGATTGTTTAATATATTTTTTGCTTCCTGATACACCTTTTCAACAGTTATCTTCTGCATGCAGGCGTTATTTTCACAACTTAAATCATAACAGGGAAGCTTGCAGCCACAACTCCCTTGAATGACCCTGACTTTTTGTCCGCGCGGCGAGGTTATCTCCGGTGAGGTAGGACCAAACAAAACCAGAGTGTTTACTCCCAAAGCGGCAGATAAATGTGCCGGGCCGGAATCATTAGAGATAAAAAGCCCGGTATTTTTAATTACCGCGGCTAATTCTTTTAAAGTTGTTTTCCCACAAAGGCTGTAGGCCGGTTCATGCATCCCCCCTAAAACTTCTCTTGTGATTTTTTCGTCAGCTTCGCCACCCACAAAAACCACCCCTACCCCTAAGTCTTTAATCAACCTATCACAAAGAAGGGAAAAGCGTTTCGGCGGCCAGCGTTTAAGTTCCCAGTTAGCAGAAGGATTAACCCCAACCAGGAAAGAGTGGTCTTTCTTTAAAAAAGCTAAGCCCCGGGAAACTTTATTTAAAACCATCTCTGGTATAAAGAACTCCGGTAAAATTCCCTCAGCCGCTATTCCTGATTTTTTGAAAAGGTTCAAATAGTAATCCTGGCGATGCAATTCTTCTTTAGGTGAATCTACTTTATCCGTTAAGATTAGAGAACTCTTCAGTCGCCGATAACCTACCCGCAAAGGTATCAAGGCCAGGCAACAAACAAGAGCCCGGGTTAAAGAACGGTGGATGAGGAATACCTTCTGAAACTTTTTTTCGCGTAAGAGTTTAATAAACTTTAATTTTTCTCGAATACTTTTATGCAAAGTCTTCTCGTCAAAGATAATAATTTCATCTACCCAGGGATTATCTTCAAAAACACCCTTTACTCTTGGAACAGCCATGACCGCCAGATAAGATTCAGGGTAAACGCGTTTTATAGCTTTAAATGCCGGGGTAGTCATTATACTGTCACCCAGCCAATTAACACCGACGACTAGGATACGCCTGTCTTCACTTTTATGCCGGGGGAGACTGTTTAATTCTTTTTTGTCCATATTTTCTGGTTAATGAGGGCTCTTGAGCTTACGGAAAATATTATAAAACCCGCTTAATTTTGCCCAAAGGCTTAGATTGCCATCTTTATTTGTTATCTTGATCCTCCTGAGAGCGAATCGGTTTATTTTCTTGGAAAACCCGCGGTTGGTGGTACAAGCGCAAAGATAACCGGTGTTTTCAACTTCTTTCAACGTTCTTTCATCAAAGCCGCCTACAGGGTAAGCAATAGCGCTAATGTTTTTAGAAAATTTCTTTTCAAGGATCTCTTTTGAAAAAGCAACTTCCTTCTTTAGCTCCTTGTCTGATACTCCCGGTAGATAAGCATGGCTTAAGGTATGTGAACCAATGCTTACCTTAGAATTACCCAAGAATACACTTATATCATTCTCGGAAAGGTAATCTTTTTCATTTATTTTATCAACGATAACAAAAATTGTAGCCGGAAATCTCAGCTCTTTTAAAATCTTTATCCCTTCAAGGTTGTCCTTATATCCGTCATCAAAGGTCAAAACCAAACTCTTTCTTGGAACCGCCTCTCCTGACTTTAAAATCCGGCAATATTCCTGCAAGCTTATAACCTTATAGGAACCTTTTTTTATAAATTCCATCTGATGTTGAAAAATCTTAATATCTACCGCAGCATAGTTATCTACCCTGGTAGCATCGAGCGAATGATAAGCAAGTATGGGGGTTGCATAGTTAACATTTAAATATATTCCAAATATAAAGAATACGGCTAATAAAATTAGCCCTAATAAAAGAAAAATTTTTCTCATTTTAGCACCTGCCTATAAACCCTTTCTGTATCCAGAGCCATTCTTTTAGCTGAAAAAAATTCTACATCTTCTCTGGCCTTGCTAACGAGTGCGCTGCGCAGATTATCTTTAAGCATAATCTCTTCGACGGCTTCAGCCAAAGAAAAAGCATCATAGCTGTAAAATAAAAGGCCATTGCGGCGATCCCGGATAATCTCAGGAATCCCTCCTGTATTAAAACCGATAACGGCAACTCCTTTTCTAAAGGCCTCTATTACCGAATACCCAAAGCCTTCTTTTTCAGACGCCACAACAAGCAAATCTACACTACTCAAGAATTGGTTCGCGGATGACTCTTTGAAAAATACTCTATCTTGGAGAGATGTTTCTCTTATGAGCTCTTTTAAGCTTGCTTCCATTTTACCCCGTCCTGAAATCACCAGATAAACATTCCTATGCTTTTTCACTAAAAGGCTCAAAGCCTCAACGTTTAAAAAATGCCCTTTTTCATGAGAAACTCTACCCAAGATGCCTATTAAGTAATCCGTTGGTTTAAACCCCCAATCTTTGCGCTGGCTTTCGGTAAGATTAAAATCATTAAAGTCAATCCCGTTATAAACAACACGCACCTTTTCCGGTTCAACCCAGAGATCCTTAATGATGTGTTTTTTGACTGCTTTGCTGACGGCGATCGACATCGCTCCTGAAAATTGTAAAAGCTTTCTTGCCGCTGATGGCCTGTAGAAACCATGAAAAGCGCTAACATAAGGTGTACCGGTATACTTTAAGAGTAAAAATCCTAACAATTGTGTTACTCTAGTATTACAGTGAACAACGTCAATTTTTTTCTCTTTCAAGAAACGCCGCAAGAACATAAAAGAGAAAAATATTCTGGGGCTAAAAATAGACTTTGTACGTATAGGCACATGAACAAACCTAACCGGACCATTTGAGGCCCCCTGCTCCCATTGCCCTCCGCTGGAAGCTACCCAGACCTTATGGCCCTGCTGGCAGAGAGCTCTGGATAGATTAATAACATAGCGGGAAATCCCTCCGGGATTAAGATGAGTTGTCAAAATTAAAATGTTCATAATATTTAAACCGTTTTATAACTACAGAGTTAGGATCAACCTTGCCTTTGGAGCAAGTAAGCCTAACTTTTGAAGAATCAGGCGATCATTTCCTTGATTTTAGAGAACACCTTTTGCGGCGATATTTTCTCCAAACACAAACTGTTTTTCCCTAAACGGCACCGGCCTCGATAACAAAAAGAACAGTCGAGCTTTTCATGCAATACTTCAAGCTCCTTGCTTTCCACCGTATGCCGCCGGGGATCGGTAGGCCCGAACAAAGCTAAAGTTTTAACTCCCTTGGCGCAAGCTAAATGCAAAGTCGCGGTATCCGGGGTTATAAATACTTTAAGTTTATCTAATATGGAGGCTAATTCTCTTAAGGTTGTCTTGCCGCAAAGGTTGACTACCGAATGTCCCAAGCGGGATTCTATGCTCTCGGACAATCCTCGAGAAGACCCCTCTCCCAGGAGAACTATTTTAAAAGACGGCATTTGACGCTGTATTGTTTCACCAAGTTTAATGATATTTTCAAGTGGCCAATTCTTCGAGCCCCATCCGGTTGAGGCCGAGACCGCTATGCCGATTAAATCTCCTGAAGGCATATCGAAGGATATATTTTCTTTAACCGGCCAGAAAATAAGTTTTTTTTCATCAATCCTGGCTCCAAGCAGTTCCAGTATTTTTTCCTGCGAACTTAAAGGGTCCAGGCCACGAATAAATTCTAGGTGGCGGCTGAGCAAAAACCCCCAACGCAAAGAATAACCAAACGAACAGAGAGGAAAACTTAAAAAAGAAATCAAATGCGACGCTCGATTATTTTGTAAATCAAGAATATAATCAAAGCTCTTCCTCCGTAATTGGCGTGTAAGAGTTCTGATTTCCTTAAATGCCTTGTAATTATCGGCCAATGTAATAACCTCGTCGACATAAGGGCATTCTTCCATCAAGGAATGGTATTTTTTGAGAGTAAGCAAAGTGATCTTGGCTGACGGATAAGTTTGGCGCAAGGCCTTTAAGGAAGGAAAAGAAAGGATCAGATCCCCCAGAGAAGAAATCTTAATCACCAATATACGTAAATCCTTTACGGCTTTGTCATAAACCTTGGCAGTCTCCATCAGGCACTTCTCCATGGTATAACGGGCTTCTACTTTTTTTCTTGCCTTAATTGTTATTGCCTGTGCCATAGCAGGATCTTTAATAAGCTTAAGAAGAGCTTCTGATATTTCATCGCTGTTTCCGGGTTCAACCAATAAACCGTCTATACCGGGTTCTATTATCTCCTTAAAACCCCCTATGTTAGAAGCTACCACCGGAACCCCGCTTGCAAACGCCTCAATTACTACCCGGCCAAATGATTCTTCGATCACCGAGGGAGCAACCAGTATTTTGGCATCATCCAGAAGTTTTCCGACATCATAATGAAAACCGGAAAATTCTACGTTATAATTTAAGGAAAATCTGGTAACCAGGCTTTTTAAATACTCCAGATAACGGCCCTTTGACTTTGATGCCGAGCCTACAATACGAAGTTTAAGGTAGGGATTGAAACGCACTATTTTCTTAAAAGCTCGTATCAGGTGCTCATAGCCTTTGCTGGGAGAAATCCTGCCCACGCTGATTATAATATTATTCTCTTTTCTCCTGGAGTAATCAGTAAAATTAAATCGGCTCAAATCAACCCAACGGTTTACTATAACAATTTTCTCTTCTGGCACCATGAAAACATTCTTCATATGGCGGGCTACGACTTTAGACGGGCATATAACATATTTACCCCAGGACATAACCTCGCTGAACATTCTGCTTTTGTATACCCCGTGAGCAGTAGTTACGAATTGAGCCCGGGAATTGCGGGAAGCAAAGAAACCTACCAGAGCCGGCATACGGCTGCGAGCATGGACTATATCAATACCCTCGGCAGATATGATTTTTTTTAACCTGGTGATTAAAAATAACAGGCCCAGAGATTTTTTATATATGGGTAATTCATAATGTTTAACGCCTACGGCCTCCAGCTCTTTAATTAAGTTGCCTCCTCCACTAACAACGATATTGGAAACCTTTTCACCGTAAGAAATTTCCGAAGAGTTGCCAACAAAGTATTTAGCCAAATCAAGAACCCCTCTCTCTATACCTCCCACATTCATGCGGGGAACCATTTGCATAACTTTCAAAATTTTGAACCTCCCGTTAGTTTTAGTTTAAAAAAGCCTGTTTAAAGGTTTATCTAACACTCTCAGATTGTATTCGAGTATCGAAGAATCTTTCGGCTCTATAGATTTTATATCATAGGGCTGATCAAGAAAAGTTATTTCTTCCTCCAGTGATTTTAGAAAAACCTTGCGCTTGTCATCCTCATTAACAAGCGAAACGCAAACGCAGGCCTTGTGGAACGATGCCGCCTCAGAAATCATCGAAATGCTCTCGCTGCTGATAAAAACGTATTGTGATAGAGAAATAAACCCTTCAAAGACAAAATTCTGATTATTCTTATTGGCAATAACCAGCGCTTCCGTACCAGGGAATTCAGAAAATTCTTTCTCAAGATAATTTTCCGCCTCAACGGGGGTCCTGCGGGAAGTACTGACAAGGAGATTGAGATTTTCTTTCTGGAGAAATTTTTTAAAGGAAGGAATGAAAATTCTAAGCTTGTTTAAAAATTCTTTTTTATCACCCAAGGGCCCACCAATAAATAAGGCGGCCTTTTTATGGCTGCTTAATTTAAAATGCTCCATACACCTGGCTCCTTTCTGTTCCATACCTTCAGGATAAAAAAGAGCACCTTTTATATTAATTACACCCG
>JBAYNQ010000004.1:0-16251 GCA_041678705.1 Candidatus Omnitrophota bacterium | reverse complement strand
GAACGGTTCATGCTGTGAACTGATGTTGCTACTGAGTTAACCCTTCCCATCTTGTTGTGGTCGGCACCTGAAACCCTGTAGCCACTTTCCGGCAAAGGAGTATTAAAGGCTGAGGCGATATATTCTCCTCCCAGAGAATCTACAGACTCTTTTAATTTACCCTGCAAAGAGCGGCTGGCGTAATGGCGCATGGTAAGCAGGGCCACCACACTCACCGCGATTATAAGAGAGTATTCCAGAAAAGCCTGCGCTTTTCTGACGCGGTATACTTCCTTTTTCTTTGTGTCTTCCTTAAAATAATATTTCATCACAACTCTTGGCTTTTGTAAATTCATTTCCCATAATTTATTCTTTAGGCAGAGGCGTCATTGCCCGGTCGACACTTGATGAGCTTGAGCCCCTGACACTAATGATTGTCGTCGGGTGTCCCCAGCCAGGCAAAGAAATATCAACACCGCTACTCTGGCCATGAGAATATTCATAGCCGTCTGTTTCCTGATAAGCATATTGGCTGGCCATTTCATCGCTTGATTTCTGAATCTGACCGCTCATACCCCGGCCTATATACACCTGTATAGCGATAAGGGCCAATATAGTGAGCCCGATTAAAGAGGCATACTCTATGGTTGATTGCGCCTGTTTGTATTTAAGTCCTGCCAACATACTATCACCTCAACGGTCTCCTGCCGGCTAAACCTTTATCTTTAGGGTTTAAGCCGGTTTTACTGATTCGCTTCTTCGTTTTCTCCCCAAGTCTCTTTTTCCAAGGGTCCAACATCACGCCAAGAATTCATTTCCTGATGGCCGCCGGTAACCATGGTGGTCGTACTTGGGTTTGTTCCGGAAACACTGGTTTCGGTTATCAAATCAGTACTCATAAGCATATTTTCAGTCCTATGAGTTAAATCCGGGGAATATTGATCCCCCATCTGGTCTCCAATAATCTGCATTCTTCCCTGGACACTTCTTTTAAGGTAGTTCTGCATGGCTAAAAGCGCGCCTACAACTACCGATATAAGCAAAGCGTATTCCAGAGTGCTTTGCGCTTTCTGTATTCTTATTAACACTGGGACACCTCCTTTTTAAATCTAAATACCGCCTTGGCTTATCTTGTAGTCGTCGAAGTGTAATTCGAACTCATCACTTCGTTATAAGTGTAAGGAGTATTGGTATCTTCAAAGTTTTCGGTAAAGTAACGCTCTGAAGATTGGCCAGTAGTTGTTTTTGTCCCGCTTACACCATCCCATTGGTAATTGGTCCCCTGAGTGCTATCAACGAAATCATTCGCCGCGTCATACATCCTGGCTTGAAGGGCCCTCTTTACATAGCTTTGTACGCCCATAGCCGCGGATATTACTATCGCGAACAATATCGCGTATTCCGCAGTAGCCTGGGCTTTTTTCAATTTTATTAACATTTTTGCACCTCCCTAATTATTGCTTAACATTCCAAAGTTTATTTGCTGGTAGTCGAGCTTGCGCCTCCGGCAGCTCTGCTTAAGAACTCTGAAGATTGATCCTCAATCAAAGTGGCCGAATCCCCGAACATTTTAGTTACCGCCTTGCTGATTACTCCATCTTTAGAAGCAGCCGCAAGAACCGCAACTATAACCGCCGAGAGAACAATGATGTACTCTAAAATGCTCTGAGCTTTCCTCTTTCTTAGCATAAGTTCACCTCCATTTCAATTGTTATTATTTACCTTATACCGTTAATCGGGCTGTTTAAATCGGCCTTTACATGATAAATCCTGGCATTAACCGACTTAAGCACATAACCCCACATAGCCATCAAAGATATAGAAATAATCGCTATCAAAGCCGCGTAATCTATAAAGCTCTGGGCTTTGGCTTTAATTTTAGTATTTTTTAATCCGTACTTCATAATTTAATTGGTTGCCGTAAAAACAGAATTCTGCCTTAAAGTGCTGTCTATATCATCTTGAGTGCTGTCTAATCCATTCCTTAAACCCGCTTTGAACCCCTGAGTGCTCAACATTATCGCCGCAACAACCCCAGTAAGCATAATCAGGTACTCTAAGATACTTTGAGCTCTTGTTTTTCTTCGGATTTCTTCCATATTCTTACCTGTTAGTTTCGTTTAATTCCTGAGCCAAATGCCTCATCCTAACATCCATACCCCTTCTCAAATAGAACACCATAGCCGCAAGAGCCGCAGAAACAATAGTTATGAGGATTGTATATTCTATTATGCTCTGGGCTGTTGATTTTACACTTCTCTTCATAAGATTTCCTATTTTAATTAACGGAGGCCTCACTTAAAGCTGCCGCCTGCTCTATTTTTATTAACTTTTCGGCTATGTTAAAATCGGCTTGGGCCGCGTCGCGGTCGCCAAAATAATCATAAGCAAATCCTCTTTCCATATAGTCCTGTGAATCTTGCGGTTGTTTACGTAAAACCTTGCTATAATAATTATTAGAAAGCTCTCCCCGGCTTATTGCCCCGTTCTCATCAATATTATCAACATAGCCCTGAGCTGTCCGGGCATTCTCCTCATCACCAGCGGCCTCATACATCCCCTGTGCCTTTTGAAAACTCTCTCTGGCCTCAAGGGACCGGTCGAAATAAGAATTGGCAAAGCCTCTGGCCATATAATCCTCGGCTGTCTGGGGCTCTGATTCTAAAACTTCTTGATAGTAATCTTGCATATAATCGTCCGCGTCTCCGAAGCTCTGGCTTTCATCAGCTATCTCTTCCACTGCCTCATCTCCATAATTATCAAAACTGCCCTGCATGGTGGACATTACCGTACCTATACCTACAAGAGTGAACATCGCCGCCACCAAAATGTATTCTAAGGTTGATTGACTTTTTTTAAGTTTCATTTTCCACCTTTAAATAAAAAAGGCTGCCCTTGTCCTTCTTAAAGAAGACTTTCGGCAGCCTGGTCATCCTCGACGCTAATTATCGCTAATCAAACGCAAATAACCGCTAATATCTTATTCGCGTAAATTAGCATTGATTCGTGTCCATTCGCGTTTTAAAGGATCCGTGGCTTTGCCACAGCACAACAATTAATTCTGTGCTGGGTCTTAACACATATCTCTATGCGTCAGACGCCCCAGAGTTTCCTCTGGTTGACCTTTTCGTTGCCTCCCCTGATACCACCTTAATATACCATAGATAATATAGACATTTCAAGCCGGTAATGGCCCCCTAGTGAAAACGTTTTCACTAATTTAAGCCATAAATACTCTTTTTGCATCAGCATAAAAGCGCAATCTATTAAATTTTTTCCTAAGTCCTTGTGGGGCTTGGGTTAACCTAATAGATATATAGTTTTTACCCTTTATAAGACTGCCCCTTCTCTCTTTCGGCTCCCAACCCCAGACAATCTCCTTGAATATAATCGATAAAATTTGTCCAACTCTAACAAAATCAATAGGTTGAGAGAATTTTAATCTTTTGGGTATAAGGGTATCAAAGGGCTCTTTTGTTGTTAAATCCTTTAAAAGTGATTTATTAATATGTTCCATATCTTTAGCAAAATCTTCCTCGACATTCGGCCAATTATAAAAATACTGCCTTAGGAGTGAGGCAACGATTTCTTTCTTGTCAGGCAAAATCTTTGTAGAAATTAACCCCCAGCTTGGTAAAAGTTTTTTATCTTTCTTGATTAAGATAGAATGAAGGCTCAAACTTGCATCTTTTTTCGCCTGAAGAAACTTTACCAGGCTATGAGAAACAAAAAATTCTCCTAATTCCGGCCAGAAAAATCGTTTAAATTTTTTTGTCTTCTGGAGAAAAACCAAAGTTTTTGCCATAATTTTGGGGTAATATCCAAAACACGCTCCAACACCTTCAGCTGTTATTTCGATGCGCTGAAGACATTTGCCGTCGGCGGACAAAAGCTCTATGCCTTTGAGCCCGCTTTCAAGGCCTTTAATAAAACTTGAAGCAAGCAGAGAAAGAAACCCGAAGCTTTTGGTATAACCGATAATAAGAGTTTTATTAGCCAGCATCCGTTCTAAAATTTTCCGGGCTGGGGCAAGAGGAAGGAAAAATCTGTCTATCTTGCAGGGCCCTTCCCAAAAAGTTGTCAGTTTTCCATCACAATAGGCAGTGTGGCCGTTTTTAAAATAAAATTTACAAGTGGCAACTAATTCCAAGGATTTCCTGAGCCTCTCTGTGCTTATCGTAGGGGAATTTTCTAATATCCTGCTATTAAAATAATCTATTTTGGGCCCGGGGAAATACCGCAGGCCCATAAGACGTAAAAAACCTTGAGCTTTTGCGTTTTCTTTAAAATCCTTTCCAGAAAAGAAGCAAAAGCTTTCTAAAATGATAATCTGCCTAAGAATCTTTCTGGAAAGCTTT
The DNA here is from genome assembly GCA_041678705.1 of Candidatus Omnitrophota bacterium. Classification (GTDB taxonomy): domain Bacteria; phylum Omnitrophota; class Gorgyraeia; order Duberdicusellales; family 4484-171; genus JAQUWY01. Next base: position 11,914 of record JBAYNQ010000004.1, on the reverse strand, counting down.
GGAAAATATACTTTTAGCTCTTCTACTAAATGCTCTGATAGCCCTATGTATTCATCTATAGCGTATAAAAGCATAAGCCCACAGGGCTTTATATCCTTTATTTGGTAGCGTTTTGAAGCTTTTTTGGGGCCGGGAGCCAAAGAGAAACAGTGATTAGCAAGAATTGTGTGCAGGGTACTTTTTGAAGTAACTATATTGTATTTTTTAGAAAGAAAATCAGCAAAACCCCTGACTCCCAAAGAAGCAGCTTTGCCCCTGTTACGTAGGATAATTCTTTTAGCCTTTGAATCCAATTTTTTATGAATCACGTACGCCTATGCCTCCTTAAGATAATTTCTATTATATCAAATATTCTGGTAACTGATAATTGATAATTTAAGAGAAGCCCATAGTCAACAGTCCACGGTCTATAGACTATACAGATTAAGGCTAAGGTTAAGAAAAACTAAAAAACCAAAAGACAAAAAAACAGAAAACTAAAGAACTAAAAATAGAAAGACAGAAAAACCGAAAAACCAAAGAACCGAAAAACGGAAGAACTAAAAACTAAAAGACTAAAAAACCAAAAAACATAAAAACTAACGAAGTTAAAACCTTGCCTACCGGCAGGCAGGCGCTAACCGAAAACCGACAACCGATAACCGAGAACCGATAGTTTAGCTTGCAGCTGTTTCTGTTTGGGATTTTGAATTTGGGATTTTCCGCCAAAGGCGGATCAGCCTCTGGCTGAATTTGGGATTTGGTATTATTGGAATTTTGGATTTTCTGGTGTACTGGTGACTAGTGCGCTGGTATCTTGTGACTGGTGTTGCTTATTCCGATTCTGCCGCAAGCAGTGAGCGTAGAGAAATGTTTCCGGTATCATCAGTATTAATCCTGCTATCTGAAGGCTTTATTAATATAGTACCAGGCTGGATAGAGCGGTTATCAGTTTGTAAAACTTTTATCGGAGCTTGAGTAGAAAGTCCTTGAGCTTGATTTGGGTTTAGCTCCAAAACATTGGCGCTGCTTTGAATTAAGCTGCTTAAACCCTGGATTCCATCAGTAGGGGTTTTAAAGGTAAATTGCTCCTGGCCGATTTTTAAAGGAGCCTTAGCGATAATTCTTTCTTGGGAAGCAAGGTTAACGAACGAGGGCTGTATGGCAACTCCCATTTGTTTGTTGGCTTCGGCTAACCTACCTAGAGAAGGGCTCAAGCCAGCCTGCATTTTTGAATTAAGAGCCTCCAGGCGAGAAAATGGTGAATTAAGTTTGCCATTCATAGCCGGATTAACATTAGCCAACCGGGTAAGTGAAGAATTTAGGCCTCCCGACATCTTCGGGCTCAATTCAGCCATTCTGCCAAAGCTCGGCTTTAGTTCTCCCGACATATTTGCGCTTATATTAGCCATTTTAGTAAAAGATGGGTTGAGGCTGCCACTTAATCCAGAATTTATATCCGCCATTTTGGTAAAAGCGGGCTTAAGGTTCCCTGTCATTGAAGAACTAACATTCGCCATTTTTTCAAAAGAAGGTTTAATCATGCCATTCATGCCTGAACCAATATTAGCCATTTTTTCAAAAGAAGGCTTGATCATGCCTCCCGTAGAACTAAGATTAGCCATACGTTCAAAGGCGGGCTTTACCATACCATTCATGCTTGAACCAATATTGGCCATTTTTTCAAAAGAAGGCTTGATCATCCCTCCCATAGCACTTGTGTTAGCCATTCTCTCGAAAGAAGGCTTAATCATGCCATTCGTAGATCCGGGATTAGCCATACGCTCAAAGGCGGGCTTTACCATACCATTCATACTTGAACCAATATTAGCCATTTTCTCGAGCGCCGGATTAGCGACGCCGGAGAAACCTTTGTTTAGATTACCCATTCTCTCGAAAGAAGAATTAATCCCTCCAAAGTTTCCCTTCATGCCGGTTAAACGGTCAAAAGAGTCCATACCGCTTGCATCACCCCAACGTTTAAATTTATCTCTCATCCCGGCTTGGCTCTGGCCGGAAAAAGCAAAAAGGCAAAAAGACAGTATGACCACTATTCTTACAATCCCTATATTCGCAGTTATTTTGCAACGACTCTTCATAATTCAATTTTGTTTAAATAGAAATTTAAAAGTTGCTTTTATTTCCAGTTTAATATTGCTTTTTTACGCTTTCCCCGAAAGGTTACCAACCTTTAAAATATAACATATAGGCTTTTTTATATCAAGTTAGCTAGAATTATTTTGAAAGCGTTTCAAAAAATGTAGGTCTTTAGGGAAGATATTTTTAATCTGAAAAGGCTTTATCGTCAAGCAGGCCCAGCCTTTGGAATTCAGGGAAAAAACGGGGATAATTACGCATGACCGTTTTAAACTTACCTTTAATTTTACCATCAGGAGTTTTGCCTTCCCGCCGGAAAATAAAGAGATCCTGGAGGGCAACTTCATTACGCTCAACTCCTCTGGCCTCAGAGATATGTGTTATCCTCCTTATACCGTCAGGAAAACGTTCCTGTTGTATAATGACATTTAAAGTGTTGCCTATCATTCTGCGGATTTCTTCGACCGGCAGCCGTATCCCTGAAGAAAGAATCAGAGTCTCCAAACGACTGGTTATCTCTTGAGGTGAATTTCCATGGATAACCGCTAAAGTTCCCCTGTGGCCGGTTGACATAGCCTGAATCATATCCAGAGCTTCCGGGCCTCTCACCTCTCCCACGATAATCCTATCCGGACGCATACGCAAAGCATTTCTTATTAAGTCCCGTAAAGTAACCTCGCCCTTACCGTCTTTATCCGGAGTCCTGGTTTCCATAGGCACAAGATTTTCCTGATGTAAGACAAGCTCGGCTGTATCTTCAATGGTAACAAGCCTCTCTTGTTCCGGGATATGGTGAGAAAGCATCTCCATAGTAGTAGTTTTTCCCGAACCGGTAGCGCCTGAGAAGAGAATATTTATTCTCCCCTTTATACAAGCAATTAAAAACTCCGCCATTTTTTTGCTTAAAGTCTCCTTGGCTACTAAATCATCTAAGCTGTGCAGTTGGCGGTCGAATTTTCTTATAGTGATAGTCGTGCCGCAACGGGCCAAAGGATACTGGATTATATTTATACGCGAGCCGTCTTCAGTACAGACATCTCCGTAAGGATTGTAATAGGATATATTCTTACCTACTTTAGTAAAATAGTATTCTATGACATCAGCTATATCCTTTTCATTAAAAATTACATCTATTTTGCTCTTGATTCCGTTTATTTCCAAATACGTAGCTTGAGCACCATTAACCATTATTTCGGTAATGCTGGCATCCGAAAGCAGCTTCTTTAATTTTTCTACACCTTGCGCCATTTTATTCCTTGGATATAAATATTTCTCTGGGAACGTCTATGCCTCTAGCACGCATCTCTTCATAAAAACTTGGAATATAGCCCAGTGAGGTAAAATAACCCTGGACCTTGCCGTCTTTATCAACACCCGTCTGGCGATAATAAAATATATCCTGTAAATTTATATGCGTTTCATCGAGCATTCCCGTTACTTCGGTAATCGCAATTACTTTTCTTGAGCCGTCAGAAAGCCTGGCGGTCTGGACAATAATATTAATTGCTGAAGATATCATCTCCCGGATCGAGCGAATAGGAAGCTCTATCCCGCTCATAAGAATCATACTATCAAGCCTTATCAATACATCATGGGTTGTATTGGCGTGAATAGTGGACATACTGCCATCATGGCCGGTATTCATCGCCTGTAGCATGTCAATAACTTCATGGCCCCTTACCTCTCCTACGATAATTCTGTCCGGGCGCATACGAAGAGTGTTTCTAAAAATGTCGCGGATGGTGATTTCGCCTCTACCCTCTATATTGGGAGGCCGGGACTCCAGCCTTATCCAGTGGATCTGGTCAAGCTTTAATTCCGCTGAGTCCTCAATGGTAACAATTCTTTCCTGTTCAGGAATATATTCAGAAAGTATATTGAGAAAAGTAGTCTTTCCCGAACCGGTACCTCCAGAAACAAGTATATTCTTTCTTGACTTTACCGCCCCGTCTAAAAACAGCGCCATATCTTTAGTTAAACTTCCAAATTGGTTAACTAAATCCTCCATTCGATAGCGCTGTCGGGAAAATTTACGTATAGTAAGAGTTGGCCCGGTTAAGGAAAGGGGAGAAATGATAGCATTGACTCGTGAACCATCGGGAAGACGGGCATCAACATAAGGAACCGATTCGTCAATTCTTCTGCCCAAAGGAGCCAGTATCCTTTCGATAACAATACGAACCTGCTCATTACCGGTAAACTTTTTACTGGTTAGATAAAGCTTGCCGTTTCTCTCCACATATATCTGGTCTTTATTGTTAACCATAACTTCGGTTATAGAACCGTCTTTAAGCAAATCCTCCAGAGGGCCTAGAGCTAAAGCTTCATCCAAAATTTCTTTAGTAACTTTCTTGCGGACCTCTAAAGATGAGATGAAACCTCCTGCTTCATTGCTAATGATGTTGGAAATAACCCTTTCAGCTCTTGAGCGCAGTTCCCGAATCTTCTGCTGGCTGTAGCTGAATGTCTCGACCGGAAGCCTTTTTAAATCTAACTCTTCTAAAAGTTTCTGGTGAACCTTTCTTTTGAACTTTATAACTTCATCTTCTTCCTCTTTAAGGTATGTCTTCTGGGAACCTTCCATCAGCCCTATCTTCTGCAAGAATGCCTCTTCGCTCTCCGACAATTCCTCTTTAGAAATTCTTAACTCAGTTAAGTCTTTGTGCTCAATATAGATATCATTACTTTCTATGAGTTTGTCGGCGAGTTTGTTTATAGCTAAAGTAATTTTGCAATTAGGGCTGTCGACTACTAAAGGTATGCTCCTGTTTACAGCCAAACCTACAGTCTTTCCTTCTGAAGGCATCAGGGCTATAATTTCTGAAGGGAGAAGTAGTTTTATTTCTTGCCAACTTATGGACCCTTTGCTGTCGGCACGATTAAGAAGTATTTTTATCATCTTCAGAGGAAATCCTATGCTCTGAAGAGTATCAAGAATCCATTCGGTCTGATAGACTGAAAGAATATCCGGGGTAAGCACCAGCATAATAAGACTGGATGAGTCGAAAGTAGCGATTAGATTGTCGGTCAAATTGCTTCCGGAATCAATAATCACATAATCAAACACGCCTTCAAGAGCTAACAAAAATTCTTTAATCGCTGATGGAGTAATCTTTGTCCTTTGGGATAGCCTGAATATGGCCGGTAAAAATGAAAGGTTATCTTTATAGGTAGTCAAGTAATTGCTGAGGTTTCTCTTTTTCTCCTTGAATTCTTCAAAATGTCCCAGCAAGTCGAATAAGCAATATTTTGAATCAATACCTAAAAGTTTTGCCGTAACCTGAGGTGCTACAGTATCCAAATCCAGAAGTAGGACTTTCTTTCCTTTAAGAGAAAGGCTAACTGCCAAATTTAAAGAAAAAAGAGTCTTTCCTACTCCGCCCTTGGGGCTGAAAAAAGAAATTGTCCTTGTTTTCATCAATAATCCATCTTGTAGACAATGGGTATGTCTATCCACAAGTCTTGTAATTGAATATTCGAAGGGAAGGGAGGGTATGGGCCTATGGCCTTCGCCATATCTATCACATCGTTATCAAAAGAGACGTAACCTGAAGACTCCGATACCTTGGCATCAATAACTTCTCCGTCATAGCCAAGATGCAATTTCAATTTTACCGTACCCTGCCAACCAGCTTCTTCGGCTATACGAGGATAGTTAAGAGAGCTTGCAACTCTTTTTTGTATATTCAGAATATAATTATTTAAGGTAACTTCCTTTTCCAGATAATCGGGGAATATCGCCGGCTTGTTGGACCTTGCTTTTTTCTCAGGCTCCAAAACATCCTGACGTTCGCTTTCTTTCTTGCTTTCCCGTATTATGGGCGTAAGAGTGATGACTAATTCAGTCTGGTCATTTTGAAACTGTTTAGAACGGAATAATGCTCCTAAAATAGGTAAATTTCCTAAAGCCGGAATCTTATCGATATTATTGGCCTCTTCATTTTTGATAAGGCCGCCGATAAAAATAGTGTCTCCGGAAACTACGTTTAAACTGGTGTTAGCCTGCCGCTTCAAGAAAGCCGGGACATTGATTGAAGAAACCGTTATGGCATTAGCCCAGTCAAGTTCACTAACTTCAGTACTCACGTTCATCTTTATCTTGTCATCGTTAAGCACTGTAGGATTGAGAGTCAGAATTACGCCATAATCTTTATACTCGATGTCAACTCCAGTACCTGAATCATTAGTCGTGCTGGCACTGACATAGGGAACCTCACCGCCGACTACGAGCTTAGATTCATTGCCGCTTAAGCATAAAAGTTTTGGACGAGACAAAATCTTGGCCTTATTGCGGCGGACAAGAATGTCTATCCTGGCGGTTAAGGCATCTCTTGAAAATTCATGCATCGGCCACAGTTTACTCCAAGGAGCAGTTCTATTAAGAGTTGTAACTACTCCTTCAGAATCTGTAGGAGCGACATAAGGTTCTTCCCTAATTTGTAAATATTCCGGCCACTTAACGCCCAATTTATCCAAATCATTCTTGTTCAGCTCAAGGATTTGGCAGTCTATCTCTACCATCCGGTGCTCCTCTTTGACAGTCAGCAGATTATCGATCAAAGAGCTTTTTCCGGAATCAGTATAGTATAAAGATAAAACTTTATCTACCTGCTCTTTTTCAAGAGCCGTAACTTCTCCCATTACCATTACTTTTCCGGAAGTTCCGTTGACTTTATAGTAGGCATTGTTTATTCCTAAATCCTGGTTAATCAATCTTTCCAGTTTTTCTTTAACCCTCTCGACATCCTGAGGGTAAACAATAATATAGAATACTTTTTCTCCATTCTTATCCCAAATAGTCAGAGCGGTTTCACCAACCTGTTTAGCGATAACCACAACTTCTTTGTCCGCGACTTTACTGATATCGGCGACCTCAGGATTTCTTATCGACACTCTTTGGGGAGAAACTGCCTGAAACACACTGACTTCTCCAACTACAAGTTTAATTTCCTGATCTTCTTCATTGAGAGATAAAAAATCCCTGGCGTAATTGCCCGGGACCACGGTAAAGGAAAAGGCAAGCAAAACGAATATAGAAAGTATTTTCTTAAGCATTTTCCTCCTCATTGATTTTTAGAAATAGGCGCTTCTTCAACTTTTGTAGCCCTGTACACTTCTATGGTTTCTTCCTGAGCCTGAATAGGCTCTTCTAACCACATACCTAATTTTTTCATCAAAGCTTCCCAGGTTACCGCGGTATAGCCATACTCTGTGGTGCTATCCAAAGGCGCTCTTAAGACTAGACGTATTTTGCTCCAGTCCAAAATATAGGTAAGAATTTTTATATCTTCCGGCTTTAATGCTAAAGTTACGGTATCAACATTAGTTGAAACCGTATATTGGGAAAGATTTCTGTTGGTAGCCAGTATCTTCACCCCCTGGAAAATAGTTATTACTACGGAGTCAGATTGACCCTGCTGATTTGGTATGTTAAAGGTGCTGACAATATCTACCACGTCGCCGGGCTTGAGCAACCCTTCCACCGCTGATATTTTATCTACAGGAATAGTAATTGCCCTCATTCCCTGGGGCACAGCCTGGGAAAGATATTTTGCTGCCCCCAAAGACCTGACCATGTTACTATTTACATGCTGGCCCTTGAGTATGTCTACTTCAGCGAATTTTCCTACTGCCGAATCAATAGACGTTAAATCGCCGGTTTGAAAAGACTGGGAACGGATTCTTTTAAGTTCAACCATGTTAGCAGTGATGGTCGTTTCTTTGGTAATATCGACCCTAGCCGCTACCACTTCTATAATCTGGCCTTCTCTTATGAGCTGTTGTATAAGGGCTTCTCTTTGCGCCATGTGACGGTTAATCATAAATATCGCGAATAAAGCTAAAATTACGCCTATGATTATGTTTATTGTCCGTTTCTCCATGGTTAACAGCCTCTCCCTTGTTTAGTTGATCAAGTCTTCGTTAATAATCACCTTAAATTTTTTTCGGGCGTTATAGGTCATGTCTTCTTTCTTCTGGTTTGCCTGCAGGCTCTTTAGATGCTCCCTTATTGCTTCCCGCACTTCCGTCAAAGATTTCGGCTTTCCGCCCTTTACGTCTTCTACTCTAATTATATAAAATTTGTTATCGGGGGACTGGAAATAACTTGAAGACTTGCCCTCTTCCGTATTTATGACCGTTTTCCAGAAAGTGGGAAATTTCTCATTGGCAACCGTTTCCTGATCTATCTTTAAATAACCCAGGTCTCCATCTTTGGACCTAGAGGGAGCAACTGAATATGTCCTGGCTAAAGAAGCAAAGCTCTCTCCCTGAAGAAGGCGAATTAATAAATCTTTGGCTTGAGTTTCGCTTGAAACAGCTATCTCTCTTACCCTTACTTCTTCCGGTTCTTTAAAAATGTCTTTGTTTGTATTATAAAAATTTTCTATTTCCAGATTGGTTATAGTAATATCTTTGTATAAATCTCCCAGCATTTTCTGGGCAAGGAAATTACGCTTAAAATTTTTTACAGCATCTACAACTTCCGGCTCTTTGTCCATCCCCTTCGATTCTGCCTCCTGGGCTAGAATTTCAAAATTAACCAGCTCCTGAAGGATTTTCTTCTTAGTTTCGGCATCGTTGAATTGATCCTGCAGCTCTTCCTGTGGCAGGAGAGTTTTTAAAGCGTTCAGCTTATCATTAAAATCTACAGTGCCTATCGACCAGTCATTGACCTGAGCAAGAAGTGCCCCTTTTATGGGGGTCCGGGAAATGGTTTGGCGATTATCTTTTTGTTTAACCGAAAAATTATCGCAACCCGAAAATAACAGGCATAAAGACAGCAAAATAAAAATACTCCGTAACATAAAACACCCCCCTTTTTTTGTTTTTATTTTAACCTACTCTTTAAAATATGTCAATTAAATTTACCTAAAAAGGCTCTTGCAGAAAAACTCGGGCCCAAAAAAGATATTTCTTTTCTGTTGCCTTAAGCAAAATTGTGTTCTACAATAAAACACTCAAGCGGCGCTATAGCAGCCTTGGAAGAAGAACCTAAAAACACGGCAAAGCCCATCAAGCTCAATCATGAAAAGTTTTAAAATAGTTCTTGATACCAGCATTTTCGTTAACCCTGATTCCCGGCATTTTTTTGGGAAAAATCCTAAAGAAGCCCTGGAAAACTTCTTCAATCACCTGCCTGAAGCTAAGCATATCAGCTGTTATATGCCGCCTTCTGTATATGAAGAATTGACGCAGTTTACCGGAAAGATACCTGCGGTTGAAAAAAGCCTATTAATCAACAAAACACCCCCCTCTTCTTATGAGTCTTTAGTGCCGGCGATATTGGTATATGAACTTATAGAAGAAATACGCCTTAGAATCAACAAGGGCTTAAGAATAGCCGAAAAATACCACCGAAAGGAAAAACCAGCCTCAAGCCCTACCGAAGAAGAAAAAGAACGTCAAATAAAGCAACTACGCCAAGAATACCGCACTGCCCTAAGAGAGGGTATTATTGACAGTAAGGAAGATTTCGATTTAATTCTTCTGGCTAGAGAAATTAAAGGCAGCTTGGCCACCTCAGACAAAGGACTTATAATCTGGGCCCAGAAACTGGGAATCCCCTGCATAGGAGCAGAAGAGTTAAAAGAGCTGGTATATTCCGCTTAACCTTTAATCCTTCGTAGAGATACGATAGAAATATGCTTCGCGAAATAAAGTAGAAATAAATTGTTCAAATAGAGGCGCAAAGAGAATAAATTACTTTGTTTAGAGTTTAGGATTTGGAATTTTTTTAATCTTTACCTTAGCCTAAACCTGCATACACCATAGTCTATGGATATGACTGCTTGTCCTGAGCCCTTCGATTTCACTCATGATAAACGTAATCGAAGGATGGACTATTCCTACCTCACTATCGAAGTCATAATCTCTTTTACTAAATCATGGATGGTAACAATCCCGTAAGCTTTCTTCCCTTTTATAACTAAAGCCATGTTTTCTTTTTTAGCTTTCAGGCGGGTAAAGACTTCCTGTAAATCCTGATTGACCCCAACTTTAGTTATCGGCCGAATGAGCTTCTGCCAGTTTTCTTTTTCGCAATAAAACAAATCGTAAATATTTAAATAGCCCGCAACTTGCCTATTCTTAAATACCGGGTAGCGGGTAAATTTATTAGCTTTAATTGTTTCAAAAACGCCTTCGCGAGAATCGGCATAATCCAAAGCTTTGACTTTTTTAATTTCCACGCAAACATCTTTTATTTTATCGCTTCTAAATTCAAATACCTCTTCTATCGCTTTTTTCTCCCCCCGGTCTATACCTCCCTGCTGTTCTATTTCGCTGACTAAAAACTTTATCTCTTCTTTAGTCACAAACGGCAGGCGGTATTTAGCCTTTTTTATAAACACTTTTACCCATAATCTGCTCAAAATTTCGATGATTTTAACTACCGGCATGAAAAGCTTCTCAAAAAAATAAATCATCCCTACGACTCTACAACTAAAGTCCTCTCTGAAAAACCTTCCGATATTCTTAGGAACAAGTTCAGCAAAAATAACTACCAGCGGAGTATAAACAATCGTTATCCATAAATTACTGGAATTAATACCTAAACGCATTAGCCAAAAAGTAAGCAAGCTTGAGCTTAAAACCATAGATATATTAGTCCCTACCAGCGTGGTAACCAGGAATCTTTCCGGTTTAGCTATAAGTTCGTAAACTTTTTTCGCTCTTTTGTCTCCTTTGCCTTGGCGGTGACGAAGTCTTAGAGAACGAGAAGAAATAAAACTTATTTCGCTGGCGGCAAAAAATCCCTGCAGAATGAAAAAGGCCAAGCAAGCTGTAAAATATAAATGTGTCATGTTTTTACCTGCGGTATAGTTACAATAACGCTGACAATCCTGCGAGCGGTAGCTCTTTCAATAAAAAAATCCACCTTTCGCCGGAGAGCTTCTCCTTTGGAGCAGACGATAGGTAATTCAAAGCCGAATGTTTCACCGGAACGGGGGATTCTTTCTAAACGGGAAAGTAGAAAGCCGGCGATTGTATCTTCTTCCTCTGGCAGACAGGCTTCAACTCCGAGGTTAAATGCTTTTATAGATGTTTTTCCGTAAACTTTCCACTTTTTGTCAGCAATTTTTTCTAAATGCTCCTGGGGAATTTCAAATTCATCATAGAGCTCCCCAAATATCTCCTCCACCACATCCTCTAAGGTGATTAGCCCTTCGGTACCTCCATATTCATCCAAAACTACAGCCACCCTCTTTTTTTCTTCCAGAAACAACTTGAGAATATCATCTATGCCTTTACTCTCAGGAACAAATACCGGCTCATGCAGAAATTCATGGTAATCTCTGTCGGAGTTTAAGAAGATATCTTTGGCATAGAGAATCCCCGTAATATTATCTAAAGACCCTTCGTAAACCGGAAATTTCGAATGTTTTTTATTTCTCAGAATATTCATTACCTCTGCCTGGCTTAAATCGGAATCTATTCCGTCTATATCAATACGAGCGGTCAATATCTCACTTGCTTGGGTTTCTTTAAATTCCAACACATGGCTGATCATTTTTTCTTCCTGAGCAGAAATCTGGCCATCTTTCTTACTTAAAACCAGGGCGGCCTTAAACTCCTCGTCACTTAAACCCCGTCGTTGACTCCTGTTAAAGATGAAAGAAGAAAAATACTCAACGCATCTTTCTATTACCAAAATAATAGGGGAAAGCACTTTAGAAAATACTGCAAGAAAAGGACTACAGACCAAAGAAACCTTCTCCGCCAGATAAATCGCAAAAGTTTTGGGAAAAACCTCACCAAATAGAAGTATAAGCGTACTGCTTAATAAAACTGCCAAGATAAGGCCGTTTTTACCAAAGGTTTTTGTAAAAACCGCCGT
>JBAYNQ010000003.1:0-17343 GCA_041678705.1 Candidatus Omnitrophota bacterium | reverse complement strand
TTATGATCTTTACCGCTGTCTTGGTTGGTGCATTGTTAAACTTTGGCTTAAGAGCTATTGGTATATAGTTAAGTTTTATCAAAAAGATGTTGCCCGTCGCAGGAAGCTGTATTTAAATTGCTCATATCCTCCCGGCAGGACGAGAAGAGCATCCCTTCGGACATACCGGCGCTACTTACTTCTTGAATTAATTCTTTTCTTTTGTTTTCGGAAAGATAAAGTGAACCAGCCATATTCTTCCCTTCTTCAATATAAATTTTTTTCCAAAGCTTGCTATGTTCGGGAAAAGTTTGGAGCATTTTATTAAAATTAAGGGGCCTTGCTTTATAGGTAGATGTAATTATTTGGCTGGCACCGGAATTCTTTAGTGTTCTAATAGTTCCGGCGATATCCACGGTTGTTAAAGGCCAGATAAGCGGGTCTAGCCTTGCTGCTGTAGGGACATAGCGAGAAAGGTCGCTCAAAGCCTTTAGCCTGTCTTTTGGTTCAGGAGCTCCTGGCTCTAATCTTTTGGCCAGTTGTTTGTCCAGCGTTGTAAAAGAAAAACAGATAACGATTTTAGGTAAATCTTTAATAATGTCTATATCTCGCAGAATAAGACAAGATTTAGTAATTAGAAGTATTCTGACAGAGATATTTTTTAGTATCTTTAGGCTATCTCTTGTCAGGCGTAGTTTTTTTTCCAGCGGCTGGTAAGGGTCGGAAGAATTAGCCATAGAAATAGTTGCGCCGGGAGAGATTTTTTTTATCTCTTTTTTGAATCTTTCTAAGAAAGCATTTTTCGGCCTGGGTTTGGCGAAATCCACTATATAAGAAGAGGCATAACAATAAATACAACCGTGACCGCACCCTGTGTAAGCGCAAAGGCTGAATTTAGGAGGGCAGCTACAGAATCTATTTTTCCAAGGGTCAAATTTCGAAATAAGGGGCATATTTATTTATTAATTTTAGGTAAATTCAGCCAAAGAGTCAATATTTTGTTTCTGGGCCGCTTGTGCTATAATGTATTACAAAAAAAGGAGCAATATGTTGTTAAAAATCATAGCCTGGTTCTGGATAATTAGCGGTGTTATCTTTCTACTTAAACCTTCGTTTTTGCAGAAAGGGTTGTTAAAAAAGGGGAACAAAAAGCTAAAAGGAATCTTGCTCATTGTTCTTGTAGGGGTTTTGATGACGCTATTGACGGCATCCTTTAAGATAAAAGGGCCTTGGCCTAAAGTTATAGCTCTCATAGGGGTTCTCGCCGCTTTTAGGCTGTTCGTTTTTATAAGGAAAAAGGCTACTTCTAAAATCGCTGAGTGGCTATATTCAAAACCTATTGTAGCATTTCGAGTTGCTGCTTTAATATATGTTCTGATCGGATTAAGCCTCCTTTTGTTTTTTAAATAGCTTATCCGGCTTATTTTCGCAAAGATATATTTATGTTATAATAAAAAACCGCCACTGGCAGCAAGCTGGATGGCAGAAAACCCAAGCTTTTATTAAATATGCATAAAACGTCCGAAAAAATTTCCTGGGAGATAGCAAAGAAAATATTTCTTCCGGTCAGTATCTTTTTGATTTTTATAGCCGGGTATACATTTTACCGTTTGAAATTATCTTCCCACATTTCGCTCTCTCTGCAGCAAAGCCTAAAGAAACATCTGCTTGCCGTATTGATTATAACAATTGTGTTTATCGTTCAGAGAGTTATTGGAGCGGTATCTTTGTGGTATAAGGATAAAATAGCCTCTAAGACTAAAACCCGGCTTGATGATGAATTAATTCCACTGGCTAGAAGAGTATTTAAGATATGCGTCTGGGTTATAGCGTTTTTGATAATATTGCCGCTTTACGGGATAAATATAAACGCTCTTATTGCTGCTTTAGGGGTAAGCTCTCTGGCTATTGCTTTGGCGGCGCAGGATACCATAGCCAATATAATCGCCGGCTTCATGATAATGATAGACAAGCCTTTCAGGATAGCCGACTCCATTAAGATACCTTCCGGGGAAGTGGTTGAAGTCATTGAAATCGGCATAAGGCGGTCTAAATTTCTTGCTCAAGACGGAGCAATAATAATTATGCCCAATGTAGATTTAAGCAAGAGTAAGATAATAAATTATACTTACGGCCAAGAAAGAAAATGTAGTTAAGGAAGTTACAAATTGCAACTTTACTGTTTAGGCATTAACTTTATATTTTAGGTTGCGTTAAGCGGTTACGTAGCTCAAGTCGTCTTATGTTGATGGGTTGAGTCAAAAATTTTTCACCGTAAACGTTTAACGAATTACATTTCCAGTTATACAACTGACAGCCGGTGGACAAAATTAAGAGTATAAATATGAACTTTAAAGGTGCTATATTCGATTTAGACGGTGTTATCGTTAATACTGTTCCTTTACATTTTAAAGCCTGGCAGAAGATGTTTAAGGAGTACGGTAAAGATATAAACTTTGAAGATTATAAAAACAAGGTTGATGGGATACCCCGTATTGACGGGGCCAGGGCTATTTTAACTCAGCTGTCTTCTCCGGAATTAGAAAAAGCCGCTAGTCTTAAACAAGATTATTTCTTAGAGCTGCTCAATTCTCAGGGGGTAGAGGTATATCAGAGCACATTGGAGCTAATGATTTTACTTAAAAAGGAAGGTATAAAAATAGCCGCAATTTCTTCAAGCAAAAATTGCCTTTCAATTTTGCGTCAGGTTAAAATAATAGATTTGTTCGAAGTAATAATTACCGGCAAAGACGGGATAAAAGGAAAACCTGCGCCGGATATATTCCTGGCGGCAGCGGAAAAGTTGGGTTTAAGAAATGAATGGTGCGTTGTGTTTGAAGATGCTGTTTTAGGGGTCGAAGCCGCTAAAAAGGCTGCTATGAAATGTGTCGGAATTGACCGTTACGATAACCCTCAAAGACTGTCAAAAGCAGACATCGTGGTGAGTGACTTGTCAGAGATAGGATTCTCAGAACTGAAAGGATTATTTTTATGAAAGATATTTTTTCCGGATATGCTAAAGATGATTGCTGGCTCATAAAAGAAACTGAATGGGTCAAAGGCCTGCAGGGTATCCGGGAGGCTCAATTCACCCTAGGTAACGGTTATATGGGAACAAGGGGCATTTACGAAGAAATTCCTTATGATTGCCGTCCCGGGACCTTTCTTTGCGGTGTCTACGATAAGATGGCTTCTCAGGTAAGTGAGTTGGTGAACCTGCCCAATCCTGTAAATTTTCAATTTACCATTGAGGGTGAAAAGTTAGATGCGATTGCCATGGATGTTCTTGAGCATAAAAGAGTGCTCAACATGAAAAAGGCAGTTTTGGTTCGGCACACTGTGTATAAGGACAATAAAGGCAGGCATTATGATTACCAATCAGTTCGCTTTATTTCTCAAAGTGATAGAAATATAGGCGTGGTTCAAATTGCTCTTACCGCTCTTGACTCAGCTTGTCTCGCTGATGTCAGCACCGGCATAGATACGTCAGTTTCCAACGCCGGAATTTTAAGCGAAGGCAGAAAAAAACACTTTAGGATACGGGAGCTGGGGCAGCAACGTAGTGCAGGATATCTGGTAGCTGATACTTTCGAAAAAAAATATACCATTGTTTACTGGTCCGGATTTTATTATAAAGTTAATGGCAAAAAGATAATCGCCCATGACAATATTTTCCGATTAAAACTCAAGAAAGGCCAAACAGTTATTTTTACCAAAGTATTCTGTATTAAACGTTATCCCCGCAGGAAAGAATTTCTTTCCCAAAAAAAAGACGCTTTCGATATTTTTTACAAGGCTTTTAGAAGTGATTTTTCCCATCTCATCCAGAATCATACAAAAGTCTGGGGAAAAATCTGGGACAGAGCCGATATTCTTATAGAAGGTACTGCTAATATACAGCAGAATGTGCGGTTCAACCTATACCACATGCTTATCTGCGGCTGTTATAACCAGGGGTTTTCCAGTATCGGAGCTCGGACATTAAGCGGTGAGGGCTACCGCGGCCACATTTTCTGGGATGCGGAAATTTTTCTTTTACCTTTCTATTTGTTTATGTTTCCTAAGGTTGCCAAAAACATGCTTTTATACCGCTACAGATGCCTTCCAGAATCAAGAAAGCTGGCAAAGAGTAATGGCTATAAAGGGGCCCAATTTGCCTGGGAATCAGCTGATACCGGGGCCGAAGAGACTCCCCAATGGGCTAGGGATATAGACAGGACAATCGTCAGTATACATACGCACGAGATGGAACAGCATATAACTGCAGATGTTGCGTATGCGGTTTATAAATATTATCTAGTTACCGGTGACTACAAGTTTATGGAGAGCTGCGGTTACGAGATATTTATTGAAACAGCCCGCTTTTGGGCGAGCCGAGCCCGAGAGAACAAGAAAACCGGTAAATGGGAGATCGATCGTGTTATCGGCCCGGATGAATTCCATGTGGGCGTAGACAACAACGCTTTCACAAATATGATGGCCAAGTGGAATCTTTTGATTGCGATCAAGATGATGGTTGAATTAAAAAGGAAAAAGAAAGTTTATGAACGGCTTAAGAATAAACTCGAATTCAAAGAAAAAGAAGTAAAACTTTGGCGCAAAGTCGCTTCAAAGATGTTTACAAGTGTTAATAAAGACAATATCATCGAGCAGTTTCAAGGATATTTTAAACTACGTAAAGTCGCGGTTGATAAGACTGATGAAAACGGCATACCTTTTATGCCTCCAAAGCTGAAGGCCAAAGACTTAGGCAAGACACAACTTGTTAAACAGGCAGATGTGCTTATGCTTTTGTGCCTTCTTGACGATGTCTTTAGCCCCAAGACCAAAAAGAAGAATTATGATTTTTATATTTCAAAGACTGTTCATAAATCATCCTTAAGTGCTCCTATGCATGCTTTGATCGCCTGTGAAGTAGGGGATTTACAGAAAGCCTACAGTTTTTTCAATGTCAGCCTGAGGGCCGACATAAGCAATCTTTATGGCAACACTCCTGAAGGTATCCACGCGGCTTCTTTGGGAGGTACCTGGCAAGCCTTGATTTTAGGATTTGCCGGGGTTAAAGTTAAACATGATAATCTATTTATAAATCCCAGGATGCCGCTTTCCTGGGGAAAGATAGTCTTTAATATTTTCTGGAGAGGTTGCCTTGTTGAGCTGTCAGCGGCGAACGAAGAAATAAAAGTTAAAGCCGTTTCTAAGAAGAATAAAAATATAAAACTGGGGATTTTTAATAAACTTTTCAATTTAAACGTTAACAAAGCCTATGTGTTTAAGCGCCAAGTTTCCGCGCGCAAAAGGCAACAGGAGCACTATTAATTATGAATAAAGAAAAACTTAGAATAGCCCATCTTCACTGGGGATTTCCGCCTATAATTGGAGGCGTTGAGACACACTTAACCATTCTACTGCCGCAGCTTGTTTCCGGCGGGCACAAGGTTAGTCTTTTAACCGGAGCGGTTGAAGGCGTTAAAGGCAGCTATAAGTATCAGGGGGTAGAAATTAGCCGGACTCCGCTTATGGATTTAAACTGGCTCTATAAAAGGGGACTGCAGGGATTAGAAGAAGAAGTCAGAAGAGTTTTTTCCGCGTTTTTAGACAAAAATACTCCCGATGTAGTCCACGCGCATAATATGCATTATTTTAGCCAGATACATACAAAAATGCTGGATAGCATGTGTAAGGAACGTAAAATCCCCCTGGTTCTTACTGCTCATAATGTTTGGGATGAGCTTTTATTTTTAGAACTTACCCTTAAAATAAATTGGGCGCATATTATAGCCGTCAGCCATTTCATAAAAAAAGAAATCATTGGAGTGGGAGTCGATGACCGGAAAATAACTGTTGTGCATCACGGGATTGACCAGGAAAAATTTCAGCCGGGGGTAAGCACTGAAGGAGTTTTAAAGTCTTACCCGCAGCTTAAAGGAAAGCGTATTGTATTCCATCCGGCGCGTATCGGTTTGGCTAAAGGATGTGATACCAGCATTAAAGCGATAAATTTAGTCATTCAAATGTTTCCTGATGTTATGCTGGTCCTGGCCGGGTCCAAAAATATTATTGATTGGGGGGGCAGCCAGCAGAAAGATATAGCTTATATGGTGAACCTCATAGAGCATTTTGGCTTAAAAGACAAAGTTCTAATAGACATGTACTCTCTGGATGAAGTCAAGGAATTGTATGAGCTTAGCGAAATATGTTTGTATCCTTCAACCGGCTCTGAACCCTTCGGGCTTACGATGCTCGAGGCTATGGCTATGGCAAAGCCCATGGTAGTTACTAACGCCGGAGGAATGCCGGAAGTAATCAAGGACGGGATAAACGGGTTCATTGTTTCAGTCAGAGACTTTGAAGCTTTAGCCGCCAAAATATCTCAGCTCCTAGAGGATTCTAAGCTTAAGCGCAGGTTTGGATATACGGGGCGTCAAATTGTTGAATCCCAGTATACCAAACAGAAAGTAACCCAAGACACAATAGCTGTTTATAGGAAAGTATTGGAGGCAAACTGTGATTAGGGCCTGGAGCAAAAAGAATGTTTTGAGTTTCATGAGAGAGAGGCTGTCTGACTATACATTTGTTGTTGCGTCTAACCGCCAACCTTACATTCATAAGATATCTCGGGGCAAAATAGAATGCACCCGTGGCCCGGGAGGGGTGGTGACAGCCTTGGACCCAATTATGAGAGAGTTAAAGGGCTTATGGGTCTGCTGTGGTAGTGGAGAAGCAGACAGGCTTGTGGCCAAAAATTCTAAAGTTAGAGTCCCGCCCAACGACCTTTCTTATGAGGTTAAATATATATGGCTCAACAAAGAGGAGAATATTGGTTATTATTATGGTTATTCCAATCAAGGCCTATGGCCATTATCGCATCTTGTTTTTATGAAACCCAATTTCAGTAATGAGCACTGGAAGGTGTATAAACAAGTAAATAAAAAATTCGCCCAGAGCATCTATAATGAAATCAAAGGAAAAAAAGCGATAGTTTTTGTCCAGGATTATCATCTTGCTTTGGTAAGTAAATATTTAAAAGAGATGTTGCCTCAGGTAACGACGCTTTTATTTTGGCACATACCTTGGCCAACTTACGATGTTTTTCGGATATTACCGCAGCGCCAGGAGTTATTAGCTGGTTTGCTTTCATATGATACGCTGGGTTTTCAGATACGCTACTTCTGCAATAATTTTTTTGACGCCGTAGCCAACGAAATGGAAGCCAAAATAAATAAAGAACATCAGTCCGTACGCTATAAGGGGCATGAGACGTTTGTCAGGGGTTATCCCATAAGCGTTGATTTTGAGGGAATTAACTCTGTGTCGGGAGAGCCGCAAGTCGAGGCTCTGGCGCTATCTTTAAAGGAAGAATTCGGCCTGCAGGGGAAAAAAATAATAATCGGCCTTGACCGCATTGATTATACCAAAGGCATTATTGAAAGAATAAAAGCCGTTGATAAACTTCTGGATATGCATCCGGAGCTTAAAGAAAAGATAGTTTTTATCCAGATGGGAGAAATTTCCCGGATACATCTTAGCCAGTACAAATATTTGAATGAAAGTGTAAACACTTTAGTTGAAGAGGTAAATTTTAAACATTCAAGAAAGCATTGGAAGCCGATAATTTTCTTGCGCCGGCATCTTAATTTTGAAGAAGTCCTGGCTTTTTATAAAATAGCCGATGTGTGTGTGGTGAGTTCTTTACATGATGGCATGAATCTGGTGGCAAAAGAGTTTATTTCGGTCAAAAGTGAAAAATCGGGAGTATTGGTGCTCAGTAAATTTACCGGCGCCAGCCGGGAGCTGAAAAACGCTTTGTTAATAAACCCTTACCACATCGAAGAAACAAGCAATGTTATTTTTAAAGCTCTCAATATGCCCGAGGCCGAAAGGAAAAAATATAGAAATCACCTTCAGCAGCTAGTTCATCGTAATGATATTTGGAAGTGGATTGGCAAGATTGCTTCTGGAATTATTCAAGAGGAATAGGCAGACTAGAGTTTGTCAGCCTCGAACCAGGTTAATTACCAGCCTAGAATATATCGTTAGGAATATGAAATACTTTTTCAGCCAGGATCCCAACAAGTTATTTAAAAAAACCTCCAGAGTATTTCTCTTGTTTGATTATGATGGGACGCTTGTTCCGATAGTCAAAAGGCCTTCTTTGGCAAGAACGCCGTCTTTGATAAAGAAGAGGCTCGAATGTCTTTTGAAAAAGGAGAAAATATTGACAGGCGTAATCAGCGGCCGAAGCCTTAAGGATATCCGTAAAAAAGCAGGAGTAAAAAAAATTTTCTTTGCCGGCAGCCACGGAGCAGAAATGCTTTTCAAAGGAAAAAAAATTATTATACCGAAGCTAGCCAAAGGCTCATCCAGAAAACTTATCGGTCTTGCGAAAACAAGGGTTAGAAAGGGCCTCGAAAATTTCCCCGGGGTTATTTACGAAGAGAAACCTTTCACGTTCGCGGTTCATTACCGAAACGCATCTTTTATCCAGGCGCAAGAGATAGTTAGAAAAGTAAAGAATATTGTTTCTGAGGTTTGCGGGCCGGATGGTGTAAGGCTGAAATTTGGGAAAAAAGTCATAGAGATTGCACCCAGAATGCCTTTCGGTAAATTTGATGCTGTAAAGTTTTTTTATAAAAAAATGAAGAAAAAGAACAACGATATTACAGTATTCATCGGTGACGACCTTACGGACGAAGATATTTTTAAAAATCTTAGCAACAAGGATATAGGCATCCGCATAGGGAAAAATAAGTCTTCAGCCGCCAAATATTTTTTAAAGAATACTTTTGAGGTAAGAAAGTTTCTCGATCTCATGTTAAAACTAGAACTATGAATATGGCCTATATGGTGGTTGCCAAAACACCGAAAGAGTAATCATGGATAAAGATAAAAGATCCAGCGGCGTGCTTTTACACATAACTTCTCTGCCCTCTCAGTGGCCGATAGGGGATATGGGCCCAGAAGCCTATTCTTTTGCTGACTTTCTTTCTGCGAGCGGACAAAAAATTTGGCAGATTTTACCTTTATCTTTAACTGACCCAATTTATGGTAATTCTCCCTACAGCAGCATATCAGCTTTTGCCGGCAACACGCTTTTAATAAGCCCCCAAGTGCTTGTTCAAGATGGTTTTCTATCAAAGAAAGACATCTCTTCTAAATCATGTTCTCAGGGCCTTTGCGATTATAATCAGGCCGCCATCCTGAAAGAAAAATTCCTGGAGAAAGCTTACAAAAATTCTGCTACCAGTAAAGAATTATCCGAAGCCGGGTATAAAAAATTTTGTATGAATAATACTTTTTGGTTGGATGATTTTGCCATTTTTAAAATTATAAAAAAGATGTTTTCCGGCCGTTGCTGGAATAATTGGCCGAAAGACTTAAGGGACAGAGAAAAGAGAGCTCTTGATAGAATTAAAGGAGAATACTATTCGGATATCGAGAAAGAAAAATTCTTCCAATATCTTTTTTTTAAACAGTGGAGGGCGCTTAAAGAGCATTGTTTACAGAAAGAAATTATGATTATGGGGGATATACCTATATATGTAAGCTATGATAGTGCTGATGTATGGGCCAATGCTTCTATCTTTAAACTAAATGACGATAAACGGCCTATGTTTGTGGCTGGAGTGCCGCCCGATTATTTCAGCTCGACCGGACAGCTCTGGGGGAATCCGGTTTATGATTGGAATCAACTGGCCAGAACAAAATATTCCTGGTGGCTTGAAAGAATAGGGTTTTCTTTGAGGCTGTTTGCCGCTTTACGAATTGATCATTTCCGTGGTTTGATAAATTTCTGGCAGGTTCCGGCAACAGCCAAAACTGCCGTCAATGGGCAATGGGAGGATGTTCCGGCCCAGGATTTTCTCAGGACCGTTTTTGAAAAAAATCCCGAAGCCTTTATTGTTGCCGAAGACCTAGGGATGATAACGCCGGAGGTAACGCGCATACGGGAAAAATTCAAAATTCCAGGAATGAAGATTTTGCAGTTTGCTTTCAGCGAAGACAATCCCAAACATCCCTATTTACCTTACATGCATGAAAGAAACTCTCTAGTTTATACCGGAACCCATGACAATGATACCGTTAAAGGCTGGTTTAGACAGGAAGCAGACCGTAAGGCAAAGGAACGTTTATGCAATTATATCGGTAGAAAAATTTCGTATAAGGACATTAGCTGGGAATTAATCAGGCTAGCTATGGCTTCGGTGTCTAAAATAGCGATAACTCCTTTTCAGGATATTTTAGGTTTAGGCAGCAAGGCTCGGATGAATACACCTTCTGTATCCAGAGGAAATTGGCAATGGCGCTTTTCTCCTGACCAATTGAGCTCTAAGTTGGCAAAGCAATTGTTTTCAATGACCAAAACTTATGGAAGGATATAAATAGCTATAAGCCTAATTATCGGTGTTCGGTTATCGGTTTTCGTATTTGGTAATATTGGGTTTTCCGCCAAAGGCGGATCAGCCTCTGGCTGAATTTAGCAGTATTGGTATTATTTTTATTTGGGATTTTGATATTGGGATTTATTTGGAATTTGGTAGTATTGGTATTTGGGATTTTTAATAGCCGGTGTTCTTAATCAAGAGGTTGATATGGTTTATTGGGTTCCTTTTCTTCATTTTTACCAGCCTTCGATTCAATTTCATTCCGTATTAAAAAAAATATTTAATGAATCTTACCGTCCGCTTTTAAGGGTATATTCCCAGCGTCCCCAAGCAAAAGTTACTATAAACGTGTCAGGTACACTTACCGACCTTCTAGATGAGCATGGAGGAAGTGATATTATTGAGAGCATGACAAAACTGGCTAAAAATAATCAGATTGAATTTGTTGAATCTGCCAAATACCATGCTATATTACCGCTGATATCTTTAAAGGAAGCAAAAAGGCAGCTAAAATTGAACCACAAGACTAACGAAAACTTCTTCGGACATTCTTACCGGCCTAAAGGAGTTTTTCCTCCGGAAATGTGTTATTCTGCTAAGGTTGCAAGAATATTGGCATCTGCCGGTTATAACTGGGCCTTGGTATCAGGTATAGCTAATCAGGACACTTGGCCAATGGATTTTATCTCCCGCGTTAAGTTCGGTGGTAGTTCGATTAATATCTTGTATCGGGATGATATAATAAGCAACAAGATAAGCTTTCGTAGCCTTGACAGTATCGGTTTTATAAATGAATTATACGAATTAACCAAGGATAAAAAAAATGCCTATGTAATTACAGCAATGGATGCTGAAACTTTTGGCCATCATATAAAAGGCTGGGAAGAGAAATTTTTAGCCCGCACATACGATATTATTAAGGGCATGCAGGAGATCAGGGATAAATACGGACGCTCCCGGCCGGAAAAAGTTGCTACCGCTTGCAGGAAAGAATTCAAAGGCTTAAAGAATTTTTTTGATATTAAAGTAGCCACTATCAGCGAACTCCTTAAAAAATTTCCGATTAAAGATTCTAAACCTCCCCGGCCTTCTTCCTGGAGTACTACCGCAGAAGATATCGACAGAAAAAAATTTTATCCGCTTTGGCTGGATGAAGATAATGTATGTCACCGGCTTCAATGGGAACACTTAAAAGAAGCTTGCCGTTTTGTATATGCAGCTGAGAAAATAAAGGGTTCTAATAAACAAAGCAAGCGTTTTACGGTAATCGCTAGAATCAGCCTGGATAAAGCTCTCTTTAGCTGCCAATTCTGGTGGGCTAATAAAAATAGCGGCCGCTGGGATATAAATCTTATCAATAAAGGCCTTATTCTGCAGGAGGAAGCGATGCTTAATTCTCTTATGGCAATAAATTCTTCTTTTGCCGACGAGAATATTAAAAAAGGCTTTCAAGAAAAAATAATTGCCTGTCGCAGGATTGCCGCAAATCTCAGAGATGCCATGGTAGCCACATAAAAAATTATTTCAAAGTCTTATGAAAAAGTCTAAAAATGACAGAAAGATAGGCTCAACGGTTTCTTCTAAATTAGCTATGCGCCAGGTTTTTGAAAGTAATCAGCAGAAAGGGGTCCGGGAGTTTTACAGGAAAGTACTCATCATGCAGGAGGAAGAGAAAAAAAGAATTTCCCGCGACCTCCATGATGAAACCGGCCAGATAGTAGTAGGCTTAGGAACGGCCCTGGGTGTTATTGAACGGGTTCTGGAAGAAGGAGATGCCGCAAAAGCTCTAAGTATAATAAAAGAAAACAAAAATCTCATTAAAGAAATAGCCCTTAGAATGAAAGCCATGGCTTTAAATCTAAGGCCGCCAGCCTTGGATATTTTGGGGCTTTCGGCGGTTTTGAGAGATTATTTTTCAAAATGCACTCATTCAAGTCTGGTGAAAGTTGAGTTCAACGAAAACATCAAAGATGTAAAGTTAAGTGAAGATTTAGAGATAACCGTTTACAGGATAGTGCAGGAAGCCATAACCAATATCTTTAAGCATGCTTGCTGTAATAAGGTGAAAGTGGAATTATTCTTAAACCAGAAAAATATGGAGCTGGTTGTTGAAGACAATGGCCGGGGTTTTGATGTCGATGATTATAAAAGGCAGAATAATTTCGCTAAACTTGGCCTCAGGGGTATACAGGAAAGAGTTGACATCCTAGGGGGGCAATTCTTTATCAAATCCAATTCCGGCGAGGGGACAAGGCTCTCGGTAGTATTTCCTTTGGAGAAGTAGGTAAATGTCCATAGAAGTTATTTTAATCGATGATCATTCAATAGTGAGGCAAGGGATAAGAGCTGTAATTTCCCGCGAAAAAGATATCGTGATAGTTGGAGAAGCTGCTGACGGTGCTACCGGCGTTAAGTTGGCCAAGGATAAAAAGCCGGACATTGCTATAATCGATATAACTCTACCACTTCTTAACGGGCTTGAGGCAACGCGACAGATATTGCGCCAAAATCGTAACACCAAAGTTCTTATTTTAAGCATGCACGAAAATCATGTTTTTGTGGAGAAAGCCTTAAGCTACGGAGCAAAGGGATATATACTAAAAGAGTCGGCGGCTGATGAAATAGTCCGGGCAATACGTGAAGTCTCTTCCGGAGGATATTTCCTGAGTGCAAAAGCATCTTCCTTTGTTATCCGGGAGTATGCCCACAAAAAAAATAAAATCCCCAGCTTAAAAAACATTTCTGTACTTACTGACAGGGAGAGAGAAGTCTTGCAGCTTATCTCCGAAGGTTTAAGCAGTAAGGAAGTGGCTAAAAAATTGGATCTAGCGCTAAAGACAACTCTTGTCCACAGGAATAATATTATGCGCAAGCTCAATATTCATAATCAGGCTCAGCTTATACGTTTTGCGATAAAAGAGGGCCTGTCCAGCCTCTAAGCCTTCCAAGGCCCCTCATATGGTATATTTACATTTTGAAAAGGCATTTATCCCCAAGATATCGATAGGTAAAAATAAATAGATAAATAAGCATAAATGCTTATTTATTTTTTTATTATATATAGTATATCTATTAGGGTGTATCTAGGATGGGTAAAAACGGAGGTGTAAAATGGAGAAAACTAGAAAGTGCGGTTTGGTAAAAAAAACCAAAACAAAAGGCAAGAGGGTGAAGTTTACTATCGACATTCCTAATGCAGGTAAAGTTATGCTGGCGGGTGATTTCAACGCTTGGGAAGCATCTTCGACACCATTGCGCAAAAATAGGAAAAAAATTTGGGAGAAAGAAATTGTCCTTAATCCCGGCCGCCATGAATATAAGTTTGTTGTAGACGGAAACTGGGTAAATGATCCTAATAATCCGGATTGCGTTAAGAATTCTTACGGTACAGAAAATTCTGTCGTTGAAGTAGCCTGATTTAAACGGAAAAATTTAATTATGCGTATCGCACTTTTTGCATGGGAATCCATGCATTCAATTAGCGTGGGAGGAGTTGCTTTCCATGTTACTGAATTAGCCTGCGCTCTTGAGCGCAAGGGCCACGAGGTCCATGTATTTACACGTCTTGGTAATTCTAACCAGAGCTGGTATGAAAAAATTCATGGCGTTCGTTACCATCGCTGTCCCTTTTCCTGTGGCGGTGGGTTCATTAACGAAATAGACAATATGTGCCGTTCATTTGTCGAAAGTTTTTTGCAGACCGAGAAGGTGACTGGCAGTTTTGATGTTATCCATGCCCATGATTGGCTTTCTGCCAAAGCCCTTGTTTGGATAAAAGAGGCATGTAGGCACAAAACGTTGTTAACTATACATTCTACTGAATACGGCCGTTGTGGTAATAACTTTTTTGGAGGTGATTCGGCCCGGATACGTGATTATGAAGTTCAGGGCATATCTTTTTGTGATAAAGTGATTGCTGTTTCCGGTGCCTTAAGAGGCGAAATAATGTGGATGTACGGGGTTCCGGAGTCAAAGGTTGAAGTTGTTTATAACGGCATAAATTACCGTAATTATGACGGGTGGATAGACCCATCAGCGGTCAGAGGGTTTTATGGTATCGGCCCGATGGATCCTCTTGTTTTATTTGTAGGCAGGATGGTTTATCAGAAAGGCCCCGACCTCTTAGTTGAAGCCATACCTCATATTTTGAAATATCACGCGAATGCTAAGTTTGTTTTTGTCGGCGACGGCCAAATGCGTGAACAAGTTCAGGCGAGAGCTGAGCATTTAGGCGTTAGCCAGGCCGCTCGTTTTCTGGGGTATTATAATGGCTGGAGGCTGGTTGATTTATATAAGGCCTCAGACTTAGTTTGTATGCCCAGCCGTAATGAACCTTTCGGCATAGTCTTGCTTGAAGCCTGGAGCGCGGGAAAACCCGTGGTGGTAAGTGTTTGCGGCGGCCCCCAGGAAGTTGTATGGCATGATGTTAATGGATTAAAAATTTATCCTAATCCGGACTCAGTGGCCTGGGGCATAGGAACTTGTTTCGCTGATTTCGAGCACACACGCTGGATGGGTAGAAACGGCAGGATAGCGGTAGAGACTGCTTTTTCCTGGGATTCGATAGCCGAGAAGGTGCTGGATATTTATTTCAACTCCTGAACCAGTGCTGGGTAATGTTGGTATGGCAAAGGGTTTTACTTCACAAGGAGTATTTTGGCAAAGAAAAGAAAAGTTATAAAGCGAATTTACGAGAAAGGGAAAGAGACCACCTTGGTTTCTAAAAAGAAAAAAATACCTTCTCTAAAGAAGAAATCCTCTATCATCGCCGCAGGTAAAATTCGTAAATCCTCAGCAACTTATAAAAAAGCAAAAAAAAATCCGGCTTCAAAAAGAGAAAATACTAAAAGCAGAATTGACATAAAACATAAGCCGAAAACAACCCTCTTGGAAGATTACAGGTTGCCTTCCAGCTACGATTCTACATTTCTGGTTTTGATGGTTAAAGATCCTTTTTGGTTATATGCTTACTGGGAGATATCTGCCGGAGCAATTAATTTTCTAAAAAACCGTTTACCTCAGAAGGATTTTTCCCGAGCCAGCGTTACTTTAAGGATGTACGATGTAACCTATAAAGATTTTAACGGTAAAAATGCTAACCATTATTTTGACATAGACGTAGGCTTAAACGCCAGTAACTGGTATATAAAATTATGGTCAGATGATGTTTCTTATGTGGGAGAGATCGGGCTTAAAGTAGGCGAAGAATTCTTTTCTCTTGCCAGGTCAAATTTTGTTCATACTCCCCGCAGCAGCTACTCATCACGCAACGAACATATATGGATGAACGTTACCGATGATGAATATAGGCCACCCCAAGTTTCGTATTTCAGAGATGACAGAAAGTCCAGCAGTCACAAGTTTACAAAATCTAGAAAAATTTCTCTTAGCGAAGAAGATATCCGTAAATATTACAGTAAATTGAGCCCTTTATTAAGAGATGTGCTTTCCCGACGCCTTAAAGATTTGTCATTTAAACGAACCGCTTACGGTAGCCTTGTTTTGGAGGGAGAAAGTAAGATTGATCGCCAGAAATTTCTTTCTATGCTGGAAGAAGGATACTTTATAAAACGTTTATCCGCGGGTTCTTCTCAGGAGATCCTTATTCTAGGCCGGTCCCAAAAACCAGAGGGTTTTATTTCAGCCAGCGATAATCTGCAAGAATTTCGTGCCAGGAGAAAATTTTTCTTTGAGCTTAACACCGAACTCGTGGTTTACGGACGCACTGAACCGGACGCTAAGGTCTTTTTAGGGGATAAACCGGTTGCGTTAAGGGATGACGGAACTTTCAGCATGAGAAGAGTCCTTATAGACGGTAAGATCCCTTTAGAATTTAGGGCCATAGCCGCTGATAAACAGCAAAAGAAGGGTATAAACGTAAATGTTGAGAGAAGTACAGAGTATAAATAATATCCGGGAATATTTTTATGGCTAAAGGATATCTTTGTCTTGTTTTACATGCTCACCTTCCCTTTGTTCGCCATCCCGAAGAGGAATACTTCCTCGAAGAAAATTGGTTGTACGAAGCTATCACAGAAACTTACATTCCTTTAATTGAAGTTTTCCAAAGGCTGATTAACGACGGCGTAGATTTTAGGCTGACAATGTCGCTTACTCCCACACTTGTTTCTATGCTCAAGGACCCTTTCCTTCAGAATAGATACTTGAGACATTTGAATAAACTTATTGAGTTGGCCGAGAAGGAGATAGAGAGAACCGGGCACCAGGCGCATTTCCATGGCTTGGCGCTGATGTATTATCGTCATCTCAAAGAAGCAAAAGATTTGTTTTTAACCCAGTGCCAAAAAGACATAATAAATGTTTTTAAAAAATTTCAGGATATGGGGTATCTTGAAATTATCACTTGTTGCGCGACTCATGGATTCCTGCCTTTGCTTAATATTAACCCTTCGGATGTCAAGGCGCAGATAAATCTAGGAGTTGATTATTACTGTAAGGTTTTCGGCCGTCGACCAAAAGGAATATGGCTTCCTGAATGCGGGTATTACCCCGGCGTTGATAAATTCCTAAAAGATGCCGGAATAAGGTATTTTTTTGTTGATTCTCACGGGATAATCAATGCCGACCCCTCTCCTTGTTATGGAGTATATGCTCCGATATATTGTGCTTCTGGGGTGGCTGCTTTTGGAAGGGATAATGAGTCTTCTAAACAGGTTTGGAGCTCAAAGGAAGGCTATCCTGGAGACCCTGACTATCGGGAGTACTACAAAGATATCGGCCACGAACTAGAGTACGATTACATAAAGCCTTACATTCATCCTTCCGGGATACGTATTAATACGGGTTTAAAATATTGGAGGATAACCGGAAACAGCGAGTATAAAGAGGCTTATGTTCCTGAGTGGGCCCGGGCAAAAGCCCAGATGCATGCCGGCAATTTTATGTTTAACCGGCAGAAACAAATTGAGCATTTCAGCCACAATATGGATAGAAAACCGATTATTGTTGCTCCTTATGA
>JBAYNQ010000002.1:0-20776 GCA_041678705.1 Candidatus Omnitrophota bacterium | reverse complement strand
TGTCCAACAATTTAACGGCAGCAAAAAAAGCAGCATCATCGCCAATGTCACCATGGCCAAAATTTCCGTAAAAACCTAAGTTTTTTGCAGAAAATATGCCGGCGTAACTTTTAAAGTAACGTAAAAATTTAGATTTTTCGGGTTTTATGCAAAAGCTATTCATTTAAGATGCTTTCTTTTAAACGGGAAAGATTTTTCTCTATGCCGTCAGCTTTAGGCATTCCTACCCTAAGGCATTTAACCGGCCTTAGAAGCTCTAATAAAGCCTGGTGCTGAAAATTCGAAGAATCATATTCCGGCTCCAGCAAATTATACAAATTTCTGTATTCACAGTAATTATTGAGCTCGGCTGGAACATAACTTAAAAGCAACGCTCTATTAACGGCTTCTAGAGGGCTGATTTCCTTAACATAAAAATCCCGGTTAAACTCAGGGAAAATCAAGAAATCAACGGTAATACCTTCTTTGGCAATTTCAAACTTAGGCCGGTAAAATCCTTTAAGAATATTTAGCCCTTCTATCTTTTCAAAATTTTTCTGCCACAGTGATTCTTTCTCATCTTTGTGTATGCGTACCGGTTCATAACAGGAATATATCTTTTCCTTATCGTAAAATAAAAGATTATCGGAAAGAAATATCGCCTCCTTTGATTCCAAGAATGATAACGCCAGGCTTGTTTTGCCTATACCTTCAAGGCCGCAGACGATAAAGCCCTTATTGGCGGCTGAAAACCCAGAGGCATGCAACACGCCTATACTACGGACGCGTTCAAGATGCCAAAATAAAGGATAATAAAGGGCCGGGTAAGTCAAGGCAAAAAACCACTCTTCCTGAGATTTTTTTAAAATTCTGTAACGGAAAAAATCTTTGAATTCTTTTTTCCTTATAATGGTGCGCAAAACTCCCTGGCCGGATTCATTTTTGAAATCAAAAATAATCTTGCGGCTTTTGCCTATTTTCTTAACCGTCAGAAACCTGCTACCAGAGAGAAAGGTGTTGGCTCCCAAGACAGAAAAGTTTTTATTGGTTTTTACGCCTTTTAAATACTTCTTCCAGCCAGAATCTTCCCACAACACTTCAAGCTTTAAATCATATTCAAAGGAAACATTATCCTGCTCGGTAAAATTAGCAAAACATGTTTTAAGATATCTGCTGTAGGCGGAGTTATTCGTATCTATCTTTATATTTACGTTTTGTAATTTTAAGTAAGCCATGAATTTCCCCCGTTAATTAATAATATTGGCTCAGAATGCCGTTTAATTATATCAGAAATAATCCTTTACTCAACCGGAGCAAAAAAGGAAAAGTATCTTTTTAAAAGACAATTTTTAATCAGGATCTTGACTAGAGCTTACCTGCGCAAACACTTCTTCGGCAGATATTTCATTTAAGCACCTGACTCCATAAGAGCAGTCAGGCAGCCTGAATTTTTTGTAGCATGGCCGGCAAGACATATCTTTAACAATAACTTTGTGTTTTCTCAAATCGTAAGGGTAGGGGCTGTATACCTTCTCATCTACCGGGCCAAAAATAGTAATTATATTTTTATCTAAAGCATTGGCAATTCTTAAAAGGCCGTTGTCGCTGGAAATAAACAAAGAGCTTTTTTCAATAACAGCTGCTGCCTGCATAATGCTAAGGCCGGAGATAATTTTAGTTTTCTCAGATTCTTTGAATGCCTCCCCCAGGCCAGCTTCTTTAGGGCCAAGAATAATCAGGATTTTTACTTTGAGCCTTTGCTCAATTAATCGGCACAATTCTGAAAAATTATCCAGGGGCCAGATCTTTCTGTAAGCCTGAGAACCAAAGCTTTCTCCTCCTCCGGGAGAAACACATACATACTTCTCTTTTAGATTTACCCCTTTCTTTCTTAGAAACGTTTGGGCCTGGAGCCTATCCTCCTGATTTATGAACAACTCCATACTCAAAGAAGACGCCGGAATCGAAATGAACTTGAGCAGGCTTAAATAGTATTCAATAACATGCTTATCTTTGAACCCTTCTATTAGTATCTTATGAGTTAGGAACCTGCCCCGTTTTTTATAGTCAAATCCTAAACGCTCCTTTATCCCCGATGCCCAGGAAAAAAACCCAAATTGAGAATTAAGAGACAAATCAAAAACTATATCTATTTTTTCCCTTTTAATTTCTCCTAAAAACTTGAAAAATTTATTGAGCCATTTAAGTTTCGATTTACGCCTTATATTTTCAAACTCATCCCTTTCGTAAATAAATATTTTCTCCAGCAAAGGATGATTTCTTATTACAGGTTCGGCCCTGCGATTACAAAGATAAAAAATTTTAGCTAATGGGTAAGCATTTTTGATATTCCTGACCAAAGGTGTAGAAAACAACACGTCACCTATGCCAAAGGGATTGATAATAAGAAATTTGTGGGGATTTTTTTTCACAAAATAGGCCTATGTGCGTTTGTTAAAATCTTCAAGGCGATCATCCGAAGAATCACTGCATATATAAACCGCTAAAAAAGACGCCATAACCCAAAACAATACCGACAACTTCAGAGAGTAAAATTGCGTATCAAAAAAAGAATGCACTAAAAATGCCGTTATAGCGCAGAAAAGGCCTATGAACATAAAATCAACCTTTTGCTTTAGCCTGCGATACCCCCTAAACATGAGCTCAGCCAGAAACCATAAAAAAGAAATCAGTCCGGCAAGGCCGGTTTCAGCTAAAATCTGAAAGTAGCAATTATGAGCGTACTGTGAATACTGAAATTTCAATCCATCTAAACCTTTATATTGATAATTGTTCATGTGATCCATAAAAAGGCCTATTCCCTTGCCCAATATAGGAGACTCTCGGAACATTAGAAAAGCAACTTTCCACATTATAAATCTATCGGCATCACCGCCTTTTTTAAATATAGTAATAAATCTTTCTCCTACCGTCGGCAAGAATATAAGCCCCGCCAGAAAAACAACCAGCATAATAAAAGAAATCTTTTTCACTCTCCGGCTGGAAGAAAATGACCTTAAAATTAAACAAGCTATTATTAATGCGAGCCAGGCCCCCCGAGAAAATGTAAAAAACAAATCAACCAGAAGAAGCAAGGACAACAGAGAAAGTAATATTCGTAAAAACACCTTTTTTTGATGGATAAGAAACCCTATAGCTATCAGAAACATAACTGTTACGTATGTAGAAAAATTGTTGTAGTGGCGAAAGGCCGCGGTTATCGCCTTAAAGCCACTAGCCTCCATAAGAGAGAACCCTCTTATAAAATCTATGCCGAATATTTTCTGGTAAATCCCGTCTATAGATATAAGGAATCCTGAAAGCAAGAATATCAACAGAAGAATCTTTACCTTTTTCTTATCTAAAAATACCTGGCCGAAATAAAACAGCAGAACCCCCTCTCCCCACTTAAAAAGCCAGGCGCTAAGGCTCTTGGTAAGAAGCGGGCCGCTGTTAACCATAGAAAAACTGATTAAGCAGTAAAATGTTAAAAGAGATAAGTTTATCCTTTTGCCAAAAAATTCTTTTATAACTTTTAGGCTGGGACGGCTTATAACAACTTTTAATACAAAACAAAAAAAGATAAAGCCAAAGCAAGATTCAATCGCAGCGCTTGAGATGGGAAGAAAAAACACTAAAATCCCAAAAAATGCAAAAGCGCTTTTATCTATAAAACTCAAAGTCTTTTGTTTCATTGTAAAAACTATTTATTCCACATTTAAATTGCAATTTCTATAAGCAAAGCGTTCCTCTTCTGCAAAAATCACTACATTTTACCATAATAAATCGATATTTTAAATTAGAACAGTTAAACGAAAGGTTTTAAAAGTGGCCTTTAGAATCAACCGTACGTTAATACGCTCCCTTGCCTTTGATAACCACCGGTAAAGTCCGCCAAAGTATTAGAAAATCAATGCCAAACGACCAATTGTTCACATACCATAAATCCCACTTAGCCCAGCGATGGAAAGGCAAATCCGAACGGCCTCTTATTTGGGCCAGGCCGGTTATCCCGGGCCTGACTGTAAACCGTTCAAGATGATCGTGGCCTATTCTCTGGCTCTCGGCCACAGGAAAAGGCCTAGGCCCAACCAAGCTCATGTCGCCTTTTAAAACATTCATTATCTGCGGAAATTCATCCAGGCTGAACCTCCGTAAAAGTTTGCCTACACCGGTAATCCTCGGATCATCTT
This sequence comes from Candidatus Omnitrophota bacterium, assembly GCA_041678705.1. Lineage (GTDB taxonomy): Bacteria > Omnitrophota > Gorgyraeia > Duberdicusellales > 4484-171 > JAQUWY01. The sequence goes on along the minus strand of JBAYNQ010000002.1, from coordinate 16,604 downwards.
TAATCTTAAAGATAACATTTCCCTGGGATTCATTTTTATCCATAAGGGTTTCTTTGAGTTTATCAGCATCATCCACCATGGAACGAAATTTATAGAAATTAAATATTTTCCCTTTAAATCCCGATCTTTTTTGTATATAGAAAACCGGGCCGGCTGAGTTAGCTTTTATTAAAAAAGCAATTACTAAAAACAAAGGAAATAGAAAAATTAACAGAGCCAGAGCTATTATAAAGTCAAAAATACGCTTTAGGACAAACTCCGCGGGATGATGCCTTCTTCTTTTATAAGTAATAACCGGTATTATGCCCAAGTAACTTATGTCTAAATCAGGTAAAGGCTCTTCAAAGTCTTCGGGTACCACCCTTAATCCCAGCCGCATTTTTTTAGCCTGCCTTATCAGCTCAGATATAGCTTTTCTCTCGGAAGGAATGGTAATTACAACTTCATCCACAAAATATCTCTTTGTGACAGCTGTGAAATCGTCTAACTTACCTAAAACGGTTAAGCCCTCTGGCTCTCCGCTCTTATTATCATCTAAAAAACCTGTTACACTAAATCCCCAATGAGGGTTTCTCTTTATCTCCTCTAAAACCATTTTGCCTATCTTTCCGGCACCAACAATAAGGATGTTAATATTATTGAAGCCTCCGGCTATCAGCCTCCTTAGAGCCAACCTCTTCAATGTCCTCCAGGAGGTCAAAAGAAGGCACATAAGGAGAAAACCTTTGATGAATACGTCTCTTGAGAAGAAATTATATTTAACAAAAAATATGGCACCGGCCGTAAGTACGCTGGCATGAAAAATACTTATCAGCGTACGGTTGGTTTCTCGGGGAATGCTTAAACCCCGGTCGGTAGAATAAAGCCCTCTCGCATTTAGAATCACCACTGTAAGCGTGCACCACAGAGAAAAGATAATAAGATATTCTTTAAAATAATACAAGCTCAGTGAACCCGCGAATACATCCTGAAAATAATTATTTTTAGAAAAATATGCTATAGAAAAGCTTAAAACAATAAAGGCTACATCAGTAAAGACATAAAAAGGATAAATTTTTCGCGTGGATTTAAGGATTCCTTTCATATTAACTCCGTACGGTCTATGCTTTCACAAAATAATCCTGAAAATATCAGAACTGTCTAAAAAATTTCTCGAAAATTCTACAGATATACTTTAGTCTCTGGTCATCAATCCCTGGATAAACACCGATCCAAAAAAGATTATTCATTACAGCATCCGTATTTTTTAAGCTACCCGCGACTCTGAAACGCATATTTTTATAAGCAGGCTGCTTGATTAAATTACCTCCGAAAAGCATGCGTGTTGCAATTTTATTATCTTCTAAAAATTTAACTATGTCGTTTCTTGAAAAAGGGGATTGCTTTTTTACAAATAAAGGGAATCCAAACCAGCTTGGATCGGCTTTGTTCAAAATTTGCGGTAACAATAGATATTCCTCGTATTTTTTTAAATGCTGATATAAGGATTTAAAGTTTTTTTTCCTCGCTTTTATAAATTTAGGCAGCTTCTTCAGCTGTGCCACACCTACGGCTGCCTGCATATCGGTGACTTTTAAATTATAGCCTATATGCGAATATACATATTTATGGTCGTATCCAAAGGGAAGCTTGCCTGATTTCTGCAAAAATCTCCTGCCGCAGCTGTTATCTGTGCCCGGTTCACACCAACAATCCCTGCCCCAATCACGAAAAGAAAGCAATATCTTTCTTAACAAAGCATTATCCGTAACGACTGCTCCACCCTCACCCATAGTTAAGTGGTGAGCCGGATAAAAACTGAAAGTAGCCATATCGCCGAAAGTCCCGGTGTATTTATTTTTATATAGAGAGCCCAAAGCGTCACAGCTATCTTCGATAAACCAAAGTCCATATTTCTTTGCTATTTTGGATATCTTGCTGATGTTGACAAGGTTACCTAAGGTATGCGGCACAAATATAGCTTTAGTTTTCTTAGAAATTGCTTTTTCTATTTTGTCAGCTTGTATATTGTAGGTTCCCAAATCAACGTCCACAAAAACCGGCATTAGCCTGTTTTGGATTATCGGATTAAGTGTAGTAGGAAAACCGCAGGCTGTAGTTATCACTTCATCTCCAGGCCGAAGACGAAGCTTTTTTAAAAGCGGAGATGTTAAAGCCGACACAGCAAGTAAGTTTGCCGACGATCCGGAGTTAACCAGAAGGCAATATCTTAGCTTTAAAAAATCGGCAAACTCTTTTTCAAACTGTTTTGCGTATCTGCCTGCGGTCAGCCAGAAATCCAATGAAGCATCAACTAAACTTACGACTTCATTTTCATCATAAATTCTACCCGCATAATTGATGGGTGTTTTGCCCGGGACAAAGATGTTTTTTCTTCCGGCTATCTCAAATTCTTTAACCTTCCTTAGAATGTCTTTCCTCATCTTTCCGGTATCCTTGAATTTAATTTTCCTTTTCTGATTCATACAATTTCCAGCAATTTAGAGAAGTCTTTTATGGCTGAAACTATTTCAACAGCCTCCATATCGCTGATTTTCAGCATATTATAGTTATCTGTTATAACAATAACCGGATACTTATCCCCTGTCCTTTTCTTATCTTTCTTGAAAGATTCCAGCACCTTATTGAAAGAAAGGTATTTTTTCTTAAATTTTACAACCAATGATGGTAAGAAAAACTTTCCCCTAAGATGTTCCTCCAAAAATTTTGAAAGCAAACCCCGCCTTAAAGCTACCCTGTTAGCCAGAATCATCCCCGCTACCACCGCCTGTCCATGGGGAATGTTAAAATCAGAAGCGGTTTCTAACGCGTGCCCAAAACAGTGGCCATAATTCAGTAAATTTCTTTTTCCGTTATCAAATTCATCTTCTTCTATGTAATTTTGCTTGATGAGCAGCGATTCTCTGATTACCTCCTGCAGTATTTTACTGTTTTCGCCCTTAAGCTTTGGAAAAATCTTTAAAAAACCTTCAGCGCTTTTGGCCCCGCCCATAACATGAAGTTTCATCGCCTCTCCAAAGCCACTATAAAAGTCGACACTTTTTTGGGTAGCAATAAAACGCGTATCAATGAATACCTCAGCAGGTGGATAAAAAGTACCTATCAAATTTTTATAATTTTTGTAATTAAGCGAAGTCTTGCTTCCTATACAGCTATCTGCCTGAGCCAGAAATGTTGTCGGGATAAATATCCATTTAAGTCCCCGATATAAAGTGGAAGAAAGAAATCCTGTTACATCCTGGGTTATCCCCCCCCCTATAGATATTATTGTTAGATTGCGTTTTACCGTTCGCCCAATAAGCCTGTCGTACAGCTCCCTGACCGTTTTAAGAGTTTTCCCAGCTTCGGATATAGGAATATTTATGACTTCTTCGCTGTTTATACCTTTTAAAAATTCTTTACAATGTAATTTCCAGACATTGGCATCAACAATGTAGCAGCTATTTGGGTAGTTTTTACCGATCTTTTGTAAGTAGTTTTGTATACTTCCAAAGTAAACATTATAATCTCTTATCCTCGATTTTACCTGAATCAAAGACACGTAAAACCCCCGTCGGCTATTACAGTTTGTCCTGTAATATAAGAATTCTTGCCGGAAGAAAGAAATGATACAACCTCAGCTATCTCCGCCGGCTCAGATAAACGGCCAAGAGGAATAGTTTTTTTAATATTCTCGATGTCGGCAACGCTGTTATTTTTTTTAGTAAGTTCGGTATCAACATATCCCGGGGCTACGCAGTTAACGAGGATACCATGAGGAGCCAATTCCACAGCTAAGGCCCTCGTCATCCCACACAAGGCTGACTTAGCCATAGAATAAGTAAGCCTGCCCGGCTTAGCCACCATTGCCCATATTGAACTTACATTTACTATCCTCGCATGCTTTGCATGAACCATTAATGGAATAACTTTCTTTATTATTCTTAAAGCCGCCAGGAGATTTATCTGTAAAGTTTCTCTTATATTCTCATCAGTTACTTCTTCTGCCAAAGACAGAATATTCACCCCGGCATTATTTACCAAAATATCAATCGGCTCGGTTAAAGACATAATATACCTATCTATTGAAGAATCCGAAGATAAGTCCATTTCTTTTCTGGTAGGAGTTATAACGGAAACGCCCTCACTTCTGAATGTATCGGCAACGGCCCTGCCAATTCCACGGCTGGCCCCGGTTACAAGAGCTACCCTTTTACCCATTTCTTATTTACCTCCTCCAACACGTTCTTCAAGCATGTTTATTCTCTTGTCATCTTCCTGAGAAATCGCTTTATAATAATTCCTTTTATTCTGCAGCCAGAGTAATTCAAATTCAACGGCTTTATTGATGCCCTCAGAAGCCTTAGAAGCTTTAACCTGCGACATTAAAAAACAAATTTTTCTGGTTTCATAGCGGTCTATTAAATCCGCGGGCAATTTGCGAAGAAAGTCAAGCGCCTCCACCGAAATGGCTCCGCCTACAACGCAAGCTAAACCTTTTTGTTTTGCTTTTTCTAAAGTGCTTTTGGTTAAATCAAACATCTTTTGATTATTGACCGCTGATCTATCAAGCCCCATAGAGCCCGATAAATCAACCCGGCCGACAACAATTCCGTTAAGTTTATTTATTTGTTTTAGCTGGAGCATCCGGGAAAAATTTTCTACCGCGTATAAAGTTTCAATATTAATCAGAAACTCGACATTTTCCTGCTCATCACTGGGAAATACGATATCAATAGCTCTTAAATATTTCTCCAAAGCAAAAGAAGTCTCAACCATAGGGGCAACCAAATAATCAACCCCAATGGCTCTAGCATCATACATATCACGGATTGCTTCGCAGCCGCCTATTTTTAAAGTCAACGATACCCTGGCCGCAAGGCATATTTCTTTAAGTCTCATCAGCTCTTCGGTGCGTGTGCCTTCGGCTTCAAATTCAGCTTTAACTCCTTCTACAGCATACTCTTCTTTTAATCGTTTTAAGCTATCGACTATTTTTAATTCTAGTAAATTCATTACCCCTCCTGATTCTGATTAAGTCAACGCATCAATCGCTTCGTGATAGCGCTCTTCTAGTAAACTTAGCCGCTTTTTATCGGCAGAAGAAATGCCCTCATAATAACTGAATTTATTTTTAAGCCACAGAACCTCAAAAGCTAAAGCTTTTAATATCCCTTTCTGTGCCTGAGAGCCTAAAGCTTTGGGACAATTGAAACATATTTTTCGTGTTTCGTAACGGTCGAGGGATCCCGTGGGTAACGAACGGAAAAAATCCAGCGAATCAGCCGATACTCCGCCCCCAATGATGCACAATAAATTTTTCTTTTTTGCTTTCTGAATAATATTTAAAACAATATCATTGACTTTAGAGCTATTAATATCATTTTCTTTCAACCCCAAAGAAAAACACAAATCTACCCGCTCAATTACTACCCCCTGCAGGCCTGAAATCTCAGGTACAAGCAACATCTTTTCTAAATTATCACTTGCGTTGATAGTCTCTATGTCGCAGACTATCTCAATGTTCTTTTTCTCTTCGGGAAGAAAAACTTTATCAACCGCTCTTAAGTATTTACTTAAAGCATAAGCGGACTCAACCATGGGAGCAGCCAGGCAATTTACCCCCACGACTCGTGCCTCAAGTATGTCCCGCATAGACTCGCATCCGCCTATCTTAAGGGTAAGGCCAAGGCCGGCGGTCATAGAAACTTCTTTAAGCCTCAAGAGCTCTTCAAGCTTTGTCCCTTCTGACTCAAATTCCGCGCGTACGCTTACCGCCGAATAGTTTTCTTTTAACTCTTTAAGCATATCAACCATTTGAAGCTCAAACGAATTCATCGAAGCCCTCCTCTATTCATTCAAGGTATCTATAATCATATTGCTCTTAAATTCTTTCCGCGGCAAAAACGGACTCATATCTTCAAGAGGTTTTGAAACAAGCTTTCCGTCAGGATTGCGCAAAGAAGCAAGCTTAGGACTGAATGTATAATCGGGCGTTAATTTTATATTACAGACAACCGGCCCTTTCCTTTTCAGAATACCCCTTATTGCTTCTTTCATGCTCCGGTGGGAATCGATTGTATAGGTAGGCAAGCCGTAAGCTGAAGCTACTTTAATAATATCCGGCAAAGTAACACCGGAATCAGGCGAGCAACCCACGTAATTGCCGTTAAAGAAAGATTTTTGCGTTTGTCGTATTGATATATAGCCCCGGTTGTCAAGAATAAATAGTTTCATATTTAGCTTATGGTGAATGAGAGTTTGAAATTCCTGTATATTCATCTGCAGGCTGCCATCACCGGCGATACATACAACATTTTTATCTTTACTTCCAAAGCAGGCGCCAAGAGCCGCCGGCAAATCATACCCCATAGAAGCACAGCCGGAATTCCAAAACATCCTTTGCCCTTTTTTGACAATTCCAGCCTGAAATAATGTCACGCAGGCACTGCCGTTGCCGGCGACCACTATGCTTTTACTAGAAAGGCATTCGGTTAATACTTTTATGAAATAATAAGGGTTTACCAGCTTTCCAAGATCTTTATATTTAGGCAAAACAACCGGGTAAAGCTTTTTACGCTTCTGGCACCAGCTGAGCCACTGCCCCCGGCCATCAGGAACCTTATTTTTAAAATGCTTGCTAAATTCCTTTATAAAAATTCCCGCATCAGCGCAAATTTTTAAATCAGGTTTTATGGTAGGTTTATCTAGCTCAGAGCAGTCAACATCTACCACAACTTTAAAGGCTGCTCTGGCAAAAGCCTTCCAATTGTAACTTATCTGGCGAATATTATTTCTCGAACCCATAAACAGTGCCAAATCAGAATTCTGCAGGCAAAAGTTGCCCGCCCTGTCCCCTATAGTTCCGATTCTTCCAATAAACAAAGGATGCTTTATAGGTACAAGATCAAAGCCGTTAAAAGTTGATACTACCGGAATATTTAGAGCCTCAATAAATTTTATAAAACTATCCTGTGCCCCGGCCAGACGAATTCCGCCCCCGGCGATAATTACCGGCCTTTGGGCTTTTTTAAAACACTGAGAAAGCTTACTGCATAATACGGAAATATTCCGGCCGCAACTAAGTTTATTTTCATCCGGCTGGTATTTTTTTAGCCTACCTGCTTTTACAATAGAAGCCTGAACGTCTAACGGTAAATCAAGCCATACTGGGCCAGGCCGGCCATGTGTCGCTAGATATATCGCTTTACCAAGATGATAGGCGATTTCCTCAGGATTATTGACCGTAACCGCGTATTTTGTAACTGGCCTTATGATATCGATAATATTTATTTCCTGATCACCCAACTGGCGTAATTTTAGCTTTGGATAAAAAGCTGCAGTAGTTTCCCGCTTGACTTGTCCGGAAAGATAAATACAAGGTATTGAATCAAGCCACTGCCCAATTACTCCGGTAAGAGTATTCGTTCCTCCCGGGCCACTGGTAACTAAAACTGCTGCCATTTTACCACAAGCTCGAAAGTACCCTTCAGCCGCGATCGCTGAAGCCTGCTCATGATGATTACAAATATACTCAAGGTTGGAGTTACGTCCTAGAGAATCAACCAAATGCATTGCCGCCCCTCCGGAAACCATAAAGACATGGCTTATCCCGGCTTTGGCAAGATAATCAAATATATAATCGCTTACTTTCATAATTAATCAAGGGTCATACAAAAGCAAATCCTTATCAATAATATCTTTGTTCGCCACATACCAGTGGTATAACTCTTCCAGTGCTTTATCAAAAGGCGTGAATTTAAAATTTTTCAGTTCCTGATTTAGGCGAGAGCTATCTGCGGTATACTCCTTACCCATCCCTTCATTGTGGATGATGATGTCAACTTTTGCGCCTGAAATATTTTTAATTTTATTGGCAATCGTTAAAAGGTCTACGTTTTCCTTTGGAGCTGCATTATAAATTTTACAGTTTGTGTCATTATCAACAAAATATTTAGCAATACCGCATAGATCATCTATGTAGAGATAAGAAAAAATCCTGTTTTGTTTAATAGTTATGGGCAGACCAAAAATCGCCTTGCAGATAGCGTTGGAAACAAAACGTATCTGGTAATCTTCGTATTTTCCAAAGACGCCGAAACATCTTAAGTTGACGATTCCTTTAGAATTTTCTATATATTTTGAACAGATGTATTTAGAAAATCCGTGTTCATCATCGGGGATACGAGCATCAAAATCTTCTTCTTTGACTTTTTGTATAGGCAAATGCGTACCGTATTCGGCGCCTGAACCTAAGAAAATCATCTTTGAAAAATTAGTTTTATTTTTTACAATATTAAAAAACATCTTTAGATTCTTAAGGGCTACATCTCGAGGATTTTTTATTTTACGATGAGAAGGCGTAGTGGCCGCGTGAACAACAGTATCAATCTTGTTATCATTTATATACTCTTTTACCCTGGCTTCATCTAATAACTCAAGCTCTTCGTGCCCGGGAACAAAGACATCAAAATCCTGGCTTAGGAACTCGTGCAGATTCCTGCCGATAAAACCTTTTTTGCCAGTCAAAAGTATTTTTCTACTCATAACTCCATTGCCTTATCATCTGAGGCCATAAAAGTATTCTTAAATATTCCTTTGGCTTGTCTGAGTGCTGCCTTGCGGGAACTAACAGTTGGATAAATATAAGGATTAAAATGCATCAAAACCATTTTTTTGACTTTGGATTTCTTAGCTACCAAGGCCGCTTCTCTAGCATTAAGATGCGGCCATTCTTTATTCGGGCTACTGCCGGCAGCGGAACATTCGGTAATAAACAAATCCGAACCTGCGGCTAAATAATGCAGGTTTGGACAAACTCCAGTATCTGAGGCATAGGAAATTATTTTGTCTTCCAGAATAAATCTAAAACCATAGCAAGTGCAAGAATGTTTAAGTTTCCTAAATTCTAAGCCGAAGCTGAATTTGCTTGACTTAGACAATTCCTTAAGCCTTATGTTCGTCTTCAGCCTATTCAAAGAAACTGTATAGGGACTTGTTATTACCTTGGTTAGAAGCTTTTTAATCCCGGAAGCGCAATATAAATCTATGCCCTGAGAAAACTTGAATTTTGCTAAAGTATGCAACCCGATTATATGATCAAGATGAATATGGCTTAAGAAAAGATAAATCGGCTTTTTGTTTCTTATATACTTATCGAGTTTGTGTATACCGCCTCCGGCATCCAATACTATAAATTCACTCTTAGTTTCAATAAGTATGCATGTAGTATTACCAATTTTAGTATCATACCAGCCGTTAGTGCCGAGAAAAGTAATTTTCATAATAACCCAGGTAAAATAACGTAAAAAGGTTATCTCAAATCAAGCCGTTGGGACTTATCGTAATAAGCTATAAGTCTTAAGCTCTTTATGTATTATTCGAAAGTTATGTTTACAGTCTACTCTATAGCCGTATCATTCATCGTTGAAGGGTTGCGCAGCTCGAAACGGCTGTCGTTGAACGTCAACCATCTCTATTCATAAGATTTTATTAACGCAGCCGGCAAACGAATAATGATACGAGTTACGCAACTGTATACCATTCATCTTTACACAAAATATGTAAACACATCTCTACAATTTTACACTTTAATTTAAAAGCTTATAGCTTATGGCTTACAGCTCTTCTTAGCCTTTACCTTTACCTCTACCTCTACCTCTACCTTTGCCTTTACCTAGTATCTCTACATGCCAATCAAAAGTCTTCCTAAGCCCTTCTTCCAGCCTATGCCCGGGTTTCCAGCCAAGTATTTTTCGTGCTTTACGTGATGATAGGTATTGATGCTTGATCTCGTATTTTGCTTTTTTGAGGATTTTGTAGTTGGTCTTTTTACCGCAGATTTTATAAATAATCTTTACAAGATCAACGACCGAAATAGGGTTTTCGTCACTAAAGTTAAAAGCCTCACCATAAAGCTTAAGCCGACGCATCTTCTCAGCCAAGAGAATATATCCTTTTACGACATCATCAACATAGATGTAGTCCCGGGTAAACTTACCGTCACTTCTAATCATTAAAGTCCTGCTTTTAATTATCGAATTTACAGTGTCCGGGATTATGCGGGAAAGATTGAAGTCGCCGGGGCCAAAGATATTGCCGCAACGAGTTACGGCTACCGGAACTCTATAGCTATGATAATAAGTGTGAGCAATAAGGTCGGCACAGCTTTTAGAAACATCATAGGGATGGATACCAGACAAACGGGTATCTTCTTTATAGGGTAGGCTCTTACAGCTGCCATAAGCTTTATCGCTTGAAGCAATAACAATACTTTTAACGCAAGAATTAAGCCGGACAGATTCTAAAATATTCCAAGTGCCTTTGATGTTTGTCGAAAATCCGCCTACGGGATTTTTGAGGCAGTCCTCCACTAACGCTTCGGCGGCTAGATGGAAAATAATTTCTATTTTATGCTTCTTGATGATTTCATTAATCAGCGAAAGATTTTCAACACTGCCTTTATAAATTTTTATACGGGAAGAATCCTTGCAGGATAAAATTGTTTTCTTTCGGCCAGTCACAATATCTAACCCGCAAACATTCACCTCAGATTCCAGCAAAGTTTTAGTAAGGTTTGAGCCCAAGAATCCCTCATAACCGGTGATAAAAACTTTTTTGCCTTTCCAAAATTTTTTACTCATCATAATTAACAACTAATTAGCGGTAATTTGTCTCAAATTCGTAATAATTCGCGTTTTACCAGACCTTCCAGGGGGGATTTTGGCTGTTCCATAATTTCGTAAGTAACTCAAGTTCACGGTAGGTATCCACGCACTGCCAAAATCCTTCATGCGGATAGACCATTAGCTCTCCGCGGGATGCCAGTTTTTCCATAGGCCCGTGCTCAAGCCGGCAGTTATCATCATCTTCTAAATAATTCAGAAAATCTTTATTAAAAACAAAGAACCCCCCATTAATCAAACCGTCTCTTACCTGGGGCTTCTCATTAAACTGCACAACCTGTTTGTTGTTAGTAACTATCTCTCCAAAGCGTGACGAGGGACGAACTCCGGTAATAGTACTCATCTTTTTATGGGTTTTATGAAAATCAAGAAGTTTACCTATGTCAATATCAGCAACACCATCACCATAGGTGAGCATAAATAAATCGCTGTCTATATATTGAGCCGCATTCCTGAGCCTTGCTCCCGTCAAAGCCTCCTGGCCGGTATCCACAAGAGTAATTTTCCAATCTTTTTCGGTATGGTCACTATGAAACTTTATATTATTATGTTTTCCCAACTGTATAGTAAAATCCTTGTTCATAGTTTCATAATTTAAAAAGTACTCTTTAATCATATTACCTTTATAACCTAAGCAAAGTATAAAATCATTAAACCCGTAATGGGCATATATCTTCATTATATGCCAAAGAATAGGCTTGCCGCCAATTTCAACCAGCGGTTTAGGCTTAAATTCAGTTTCTTCTTTCAGGCGAGTCCCTCTTCCACCGCATAAAATAACTACTTTCATTATCGTTCCTCCTCAATGAGCCCGGCACTAAAATGCCGAGGCGAATTGACCCCGAAGCGCTTCGGTTAAATTTCGAAGAAACTTAACCGATATGTAGGCGCAAGGGATAGATTACTTATCTATGAAAACAACTTCCTTGTCACTCAATGATAATTTGGCTATAAATAATATATAATAAAAGGCTGTTTTATTTTAATATCATTCGTTCTTTTATGCAATGCTTTTATAACTCTGGCGAAAACACTGCGAGAGGCTGTATTTTGAAACAAAATTCTGCAATTATAGCAACCGGGTTGGCTATCCAAAAAAGGTTATTTATGCTAAGGAACGGTTTTCTTTAAAAGCTTTATCCTTAAAAATTCTTTAGCAAAAAACCACAAAAAGATTAGATTTCCCAAAAAATATCTTTTCCAGAGGCGGCCAGGTTCAACCATAAAACGGAATAGCCACTCAAACCCATTATCTCTTATCCAGCGCGGTGCCTGAGGCTTGGTAGCGGCAAAAAAGTCAAAGGCAGCCCCCACCCCTATCATAACAGGCACTTTGAGGCTTTTTCTATGTTCATACATCCAAAGTTGCTGTTTGGGACAGCCTAATCCTATCCATAGGAAATCAGACTGACTTTCATTGATCTTATTTACAACCTGTTCATCCTCCTGTTTAGTCAATTCCCTAAAGGGAGGAGAATAAAAACCTGTTATTTTTAATCTTGGAAACTTTTTCCTAAGATTCAAAGTTAGTTTATTCAAAGTATTATCTGTTGAACCATAGAAAAAATGTGAATAACCTTTGGTTTCCGAAACTCTTAAAAGTTCTAACATTAAATCCGGCCCGTAAACTCTTTTCTTAAGCTGGTATCCGTAAAGCCTGGCCAACAAAATCAACGAAAAGCCATCAGCGACCGTAAGAGCGCTAGCGTTCATTGCCTGCAGCACTTTCACATTTCTGCCGCCCATAGTCAAATCATTAGCATTAGCAACGACAATGTAATTGCCGTATATTTTATTTTTTATCCAGTGTTCCATACTGGCGATAACACCTTTTATCTGGACAATATCCAATTTCATTCCGGAAATATTTATGCAAGTATTCTGTTCCATAATTTATTTTAGTACCCAATAATCGTTATCACAGGATACTTTTACGGGAAAGACAGCATAAGCTGCGTCATAATAGTCCAAGATAACTTCTTTTTTCTCCAAAACCTTGCCGTAAGCTTTATTCATCTCTAAAAGGTCTTTATCTTTCTGACGCATAACTTGCATAGGACGTTTTAAAAAATCGGCTGAATGCGCCCTGTAAATGGCTATTAGGTTAAATAATAAAGCAATTACCAAACAGGTTAAGAAAACTCTGGGAGGAGCTTTTAATGCAGATGAAACCAATATAAAAATCAGCAACAAAGGAATATAGAGAAACCTTGCCTGCTGTGAGCCAAGCCACCAGCTTACCCAAAAAACAATAACAAATAAAGATAAAATAGGAATCTTTTTTCTGAGAAATGAAACGGCAGTGAAATATAAAAATGGGCCTAGAAAAAGCAAATATGGCAGGCCCAAAGGATAATCGTATCTGTTAACCGCGTTTTTTTCCGGAACGGCAATTATCCATAATTGCTTTATAAATTCCCATAGCGAGCGTCCCGTACCATAAGCATCTTTTGTAGCAAAATGCATTTTCGAGGAAGAAAGTATAGACTGCCAATGGCCCGATACCTTATCAATCCAGGGCAAGCTTACTATTCCCGGATAAAAAGGGAATAAAGGTGTGCCGGCATAATATAAAGATTTAAATACAAATGGACCGCCTATAAAGATACCGGCTAAAATCATACATAGTGATAATTTTTTAAAAGAGTTCCTGTTGATAAGGCTATCATAGGCAGTATCTTGAAACGAAAAAGATATTTTTTTAATTTGTATCTTCTTGAGAAAATAGACGGCAATTAGAATAGCACAAGTGACCACAATCATTTGTGGTAAATAGAAAGACTTAGACCATACGAAAAAAGAAAATTCTATCGCGCTTAAGAAAAAATTTTTCTGTAGAAAGCTGTCTACTCCTGCTATAAACAGATAAGCCATAACTATATCCAGCATTAAAATCGGCATTTGTATCCCAATATTATGAGAACCCAAGACAGCCGCGAATATCACAGCTAAGGATAAAAAATTATTTTTACTTAGCTTCCTCACTATATTAAGGGAAACAGCGAGCAAGCCGAAGGTAAAAAATATATGAATAAGTTTCCCCGGAACCTCACGTAAAAACCAGTAGGGAGCAAGCGCAAACTGTATAGGCATAGGAAACAGATCTGCTGAAGACCAGCCTATATGGCTGAAGCTTCCCAGGATAAGATGCTGGCGGGGAATGGTAAGGTGATAATTAAGCGAGTCGAACTCTTGAGGTAAGTGCGGTGGAAGACAAAGCGCCAGAAACACATTCAGGATTATGCCTGAGCCAATAATCCCCGCAAAAAAAATAATTATTTTTAAAAAAGCACCCTGCCCCCTAAACTCCCTTACGCACCATTTGAAAGTTTTTAAAATATTATTTTTCTGCCGAATAATTAAAAAAACGGAAAAACAAAAAAATAGGCCTGTGGCCAAAAAAGAGGTTGTGGCAGAATTCCTTTTAACAAAATAAAGCTCCAACCAGTAACAAATATAGCCTATAAATAACAGAAATGTCGGCAAATGAGGAATGGATAGAAATTGTCTGCGGATGAAAGGTTTTTCCATATTGACGATATCCCGCTTTCTTAAAAAAACTTAAAGCCGCCTGAATTTAGTATAAACCAGCCACCAAAGACAAACAAAGAAATCTGTCCACTTTATTTTTTTACCTTCACAGTAATCCCGGCCGCTGTATGAAATCGGGACTTCGTAAACCTTAAAGTTCTTCCTAAACATCATCCCGGTTATCTCCGCTTCAAAGCCAAACCGGTTAGACCTAATAGAAATATTTTTGAGCGTCTCGGCCTTAAAAGCTTTATGCCCGGTCATAAAATCAGTAAGGATTGTGTTATACAAAATATTAGCGGCCAAATTTATAGTTTTATTTCCTATGTAATGAGTAAAAAGAAAGCAGCGATGTGTGCCTATGAACCTGGAACCAAAAACAATATCGGCTTTTTTATTTAAAATAGGTTCTATCAGCTGAGGAAATTCATCAGGATAGTATTCTAAATCAGCGTCCTGTATTATAACTATATCGCCACTGACTTGCGGTAAGGCCGATCTTATAGCGGCGCCTTTGCCCTGATTCCTGCTATGAAAAACTTTTTTAAGGTTAGGATCGTCTATTTTTTCAAGAAATTGCCTTGTCCCGTCGATTGATCCGTCGTCAACAACGATAATTTCCCTAGAACCGGAAAATTTTACTTTCTCAACGGCTTCTATAACTTTACCGATAGTATTGACCTCATTGAAAACCGGGATAATGATAGATATTTTCATCTTTTAAAATAAACAAACAGCCTCCATACTGCATACGATAACGTGATAACTACGCAATATATAGCAAACCAGAAACGGAAAGTTGTAAAAATTTTTCTTTCATCCATAAAGAGGCGCCTTAATCTTATCTTCTAAAATAATGACTATATTCCAGCAAAACCTGCCCATAAAGGGAAAAACTTTCAGTAAAAGACAATCAAAATAATTAAGCGGCCTGAATAAAGCTCTGTATTTTTCGCTTTGGCTTATAATCCTTTTCCAATAACGCTGGCTGGATGGATGTATTCTTTCTACGATATACATATAAATAAAAATGAACAATGAAAAAAACCAAAAATATTCAAAACGGACGCTGGAAAAGAATCTCTTGGTAATTTTAATATCATTATATTTTAAAGGGGTCTCGTTTATGGTTCTTACTGACTTGGCCATTTTCCGGTAAATAGAAATGAGCGGGTTATATCCCAATGGCTCAATAAAAACCGCCTTACCTTCTTTTTTTAGCACCCGGCTGGCCTCTGAAAAAGCCGGCTCAAGACAGCTGTGATGCAAAACGCCGTTACCAAACAAAAAATCGAAATAATCATCTTCAAATTCAAGTTTTTCGGATCTCATATTAAATGTTTTTATATTCACTTTATGTTTAGCGGCTAATTCTTGTGCTTTCTTAAGCATTTCTTTTGAAATGTCTACCGCATAGACATCGGCACCTTTTATGGCAAAATAAACCGAGGCTTCCCCTGCTCCGCATCCTAAATCCAATATCTTCTTCCCTTTAAGGCCCGCTAATTCTTCAAGAGCCCTTTTGTTTTCAACCGCGGTTACCGCCTCAAAAGATTCTCTTACCAGAAGTTTATCTACATCAATACTTCTGGCCCAATTATCATGGAATTCCTCTTCCCGGCGTAACTTCCCTTTTGAACCAAGAGAACAGGTTGACAGTTTATCTAAGGCTTTATTGCTATTCATCTTACCCCTGCGGTAGCGTTTCTTTAAACTCTCTTTCTGAGTCCGGATTTTTTCTAAAAACCTTGTTTTTCTTTAATGATATATAGGGGCCTTTGTTTAACTTCCTCATAAATACGCCCTATGTATTCTCCAATAACACCAAGGAATATAAGCTGGATACCCCCCAAAAACAATATGCTCACAAGTAAAGTTGCCCAGCCTTGAAGGAGCCTATCGGTAAATAGCTTAATAAGAATATAATAGATACCCACTAGAAAACTTACCAGAGATATGGCTATGCCAATAAACGCAGCTGTTTTAAGAGGAAAATCCGAAAACGAAGTAATCCCGTCGATAGAAAACTTCAACATTTTAAAAAATGAATATTTGGTCTTGCCGGTTTTTCGCTTTTCTCTGTCATAGGGAATGCCTGCTTGCTTGAAACCCACCCAGCTCACCAGCCCTCTCACAAACCTACTCCTTTCTTTTATGCCCCTTAGGCTTTCTGTGACTTTTTCATCGATTAACCGGAAATCCCCTGTATCTAGAGGCATCTTTACATTTGCCATAAGCGAAAAAAACCGATAAAAAAAATACGCGGTGATTTTCTTAAAAATCGTTTCGTTAGCCCTGCTCTTCCTTACGGCATATACTACCTCAAACCCTTCTTTATGTTTTTCAATCATTTCAGGTATCAACTCCGGCGGGTCCTGGAGGTCACCATCCATAACTATAACGGCCCGT
>JBAYNQ010000001.1:0-29109 GCA_041678705.1 Candidatus Omnitrophota bacterium | reverse complement strand
CTGGATTGAACCATCTCCCGCTATTAATACAACCTCCTGAGACGGCTTGGCCAATTTCGCACCTATCGCCGCCGGGAATCCAAAACCCATTGTTCCCAGGCCTCCGCTTGAAAGAAAATGCCTAGGATAATCAAACTTATAAAATTGAGCCGCCCACATCTGGTTTTGACCGACTTCGGTAACAATGATGGCTGTACCTTTAGTCTGGGCGTAAATTTCCTCTATGACCTGCTGGGGTTTTATTTTGCCGCCTTTGACGATCTTATATCTTAAGGGATTTTTACTTTTCCAATCTTGAATCTTTTTATGCCAGGACGTAAAATCTGGAATTTTGGATTCATCCATGCCTTCAATAAGCTGTTCCAGGACATTCTTGGCATCTCCCACTATAGGCACGTCAACTTTAATATTTTTACTTATTGAAGTAGGATCAATATCGATGTGTATTATCTTTGCCCCAGGAGCGAAAGCTTCTATCTTTCCTGTTACCCGGTCGTCAAAACGACAGCCAATAGAAACCAAGAGGTCGCTTTCAGTTATCGCCATATTGGCATAAACCGTTCCATGCATTCCCGGCATACCTAGGGATAATTTATGAGTTGAAGGAAAACCTCCTAGCCCCATAAACGTTTCTGTAACCGGCATATCCGTATCTTCAACAAATTTCAGCAGCTCCTGATGGGCCCCTGATATGATAACCCCTCCCCCAGCAATAATTACAGGTTTTTTAGATTGATAAATAAGCTTAAGAGCTTTCCTAATCTGGCCAGGATGGCCAAGGTGAGTGGGCCGGTAGCTTCTTATCTCTATTTTATCAAAATACTTGAATTCAGCTTCTTGAGTCTGTATATCTACAGGCACGTCTATAACTACCGGGCCAGGCCTGCCGCTTGCAGCAAGATAAAAAGCTTCTCTTATTGTATAAGCTAAATCTTTTATGTCTTTTACTAAATAATTATATTTGGAAATCGAACGAGTTATGCCTATAACGTCGGCTTCCTGGAATGCATCGTTACCAATCAAAGATGTTTTCACCTGTCCGGTAATCGCGACCATAGGAATAGAATCCATATGCGCAGTAGCTATTCCTGTAGTCAAATTAGTCCCACCCGGCCCGGAAGTAGCCAAACAAACCCCGACTTTACCTGTAGCCCGGGCATAACCATCGGCGGCATGAGCGGCTGCTTGTTCATGGCGGGTCAAAATAAATCTAATAGGCGCGTCATAAAGACTGTCAAAAAGAGGTATAACCGAGCCGCCGGGATACCCAAAAATTACTTCTACCTCTTCTTTTAACAGGCTTTCGATTAGAATTCTGGAACCTTTCATCATTCTCTCCTAGAAAAACTCTTACGTATCGCTCTAACCTTCAAAATTATATCACTTAAAGTGAAATTAGCAATAATTCCTTTCAATCGGATTAGGCAACGCTGCTGTTGATTTTTCGCAGATCCACTGACTAAAAAGGCAGGTTTTTCTATGCGAAACTGCAGCCTAAGACGGGCTAGAACTATATGCAAGCAGCAGGTTTATTCAGCAGACAATCACGCCTAAAAAAGCACTCATCAACAGCTCCCCATTAGGTCATCTCCTTAAAAAGTAAAAAAGCTTACTTTTTGTTATCCTTGAGGAGCTTATACTCAACGCTATCGACTAAAGCCTGCCAAGAAGCCTCTATAACATTCTCTGAAAGCCCGACGGTTGACCAGCTGTCTTTTTCATCCTGAGACTCAATAAGAACTCTTACCTTAGCAGCCGTGCCTCCTTTCTCATCGAGAACCCTGACCTTAAAATCAGCCAGATGCATCGAAGCAAGGATTGGGTAATATTTAATAAGGGCTTTCCTAAGCGCATTATCTAAAGCATTGACCGGGCCATCGCCTTCGGATGCAGTATGTTCAAGCTTATCGCCTATCTTAAGTTTTATAGTAGCCTCGGAAATCAATTTTCCGTCTTCTCTTTTTTCAACAACAACTTTAAACCCCATAAGATCGAAAAATTTCTTATGTTGTTTAAACTCTTTATGCAACAAAAGTTTAAACGAAGCTTCAGCCGCTTCAAACTGATAACCTTGCCTCTCCATCTCCTGGACTAAAGAGTGTATTTTTTTTGCTTGGGGAGATTTCTTATCCAGCGCATAGGCAAGTTCTTTAGCCTTAGCCACTAGAGTGGACTTTCCGGCCAGCTCCGATATGATAAAACGACTGGCGGCACCGACCTTTTCAGGATTAATATGTTCGTAAGCCCGGGGATTTTTTCTCACCGCATCCACATGAACCCCAGCCTTATGCGCAAAAGCGCTCCTGCCTACAAAAGGATAGTTATCTCTGTGGACCATATTACTTATTTCGCTCACAAAATGCGAAAGATGTGACAATTGGCTTAAGCGGGGCTCAGGCACAACGCAGGTATTCATTTTAAGCTGTAATACCCCTATTACGGTTACGAGATCCGTATTACCGCAGCGCTCGCCATAACCGTTAACGGTTCCTTGTATATGGAGACAACCGTCATCCACACAAACCAGAGAATTAGCTACGGCTAATCCTAAATCATTATGGCAGTGCATACCGAAGGCGGCCAAAAGTTTCTTTTTCTTTATCGCCCGGATAATATCTTTTACTTCCCAGGGCAGAACCCCTCCGTTAGTATCACAGAATACGATAAGTTCTGCTCCAGCTTGATTTGCCGCTTTTATTGTATCCAAAGCGTAAGCAGGGTTATTTTTATACCCGTCAAAAAAATGTTCGGCGTCATAAAAAACTTTTTTTCCGCTTTTACGCAAAAATTTTATGCTTTGAGAAATTATCCTTAGATTATCCTTAAGCCCGATCTTCAATACTTCTTTTACATGCAGGTCCCAGGACTTTCCAAAAACAGTAACATACTCTGTCTCGGACTCAGCTAAAGCGATCAAGTTTTTATCTTTCTGAACAATAGATGAGGGATGAGCGGTTGAGCCAAAAGGAACTAGTTTACTCACCTTCAAAGGATGCTTTTTAAAATAATCAAAAAAATCCTTATCTTTTTGGTTGGAATATGGCCAGCCGCCTTCGATAAAATCAAAACCAAAATCGTCCAGCCTTTTAGCAATATTGATTTTATCCTGCAAAGAATAAGAAATACCCTCTGTTTGAGAGCCATCTCTTAATGTCGTATCATAAATAAAAACTTTTTTGCTTTTTTCCATACTTACCCTCTTTCTCTACTTATCTACCCGAAACGGTTTATTTCTTTTTCCCCAGATTAAACCCTTTATGCAGAACCCGTAAGGCTTTCTTGCCGGAGCTTCTCTTAACCACACAGGAAATACTTATCTCGGAAGTAGAGATCATATCAATATTTATTTTATTTTTAGCTAAAATCGAAAAACATTTTGCCGCTACTCCCGAATGAGACCTCATACCTACCCCGACCACCGAAACCTTGACTATATTTTGCTCTGAGGTTACACTACCGGCTTTAATTTTAGAAGATATGTTCTTTGACAATTTAAGAGTCTTGCTTAAGTCTTTTTTGGGAACGGTAAAAGACATATCAGTCATCTTTTTATGGCTTACGTTCTGCACAATCATGTCAACATTTACATTGCGCCGGCCTAATTCATTAAATATATAAGCCGCTATTCCGGGTTTATCGGGAACATCGCATAAAGTAACTTTGGCTTCGTTTTCAGTAAGAGCCACACCCCTTACTACAGGCTTTT
This sequence comes from Candidatus Omnitrophota bacterium, assembly GCA_041678705.1. Classification (GTDB taxonomy): domain Bacteria; phylum Omnitrophota; class Gorgyraeia; order Duberdicusellales; family 4484-171; genus JAQUWY01. Next base: position 25,403 of record JBAYNQ010000001.1, on the reverse strand, counting down.
CAATAGAAGACGTCTTCTGCATGATAAGCGTACCCTCCTTTTTTAAGAAGCTGCTGCGCACATGAAGCGGTATATTATATTTTTTCGCTACTTCGACCGCCCGCGTATGCATAACTTGAGCGCCCCTGGAAGCAAGCTCAAGCATTTCATCAAAAGTTATTTGAGGTATCTTTTTTGCATCTTGAACAATCCTGGGGTCAGCGGTATAAATACCGTCCACATCAGTGTAGATCTCGCAAACATCCGCCCCCAGAGCAACTGCCATGGCCACCGCGCTCAAGTCCGAGCCTCCCCGGCCCAAAGTTGTAATCTCTAAAGCCGTGCTTAATCCCTGGAATCCGGCGATGATTACTATTTTTCCATTACCTAATTCCTTTTTTATTCGATTAGTCTCTATTTTTAGTATTTTAGCCTGTGTGTGATAAGTATCGGTGATTATCCCTACCTGGGGCCCGGTAAACGATATAGCGTCTATCCCCAAATCATGTATCGCCATAGCCAGGAGAGCGCAGGAAATCTGCTCGCCCGTTGACATAAGCATATCCATCTCCCGCTCACAAGGCTGACTGCTGATTTTCCTGGCTAAACTCACCAATTCATCGGTAGTATCTCCCATCGCTGAAACTACCACTACGACTTGGTTCCCTTTATTCGCATACGAAATTATCTTACCGGCAACGTTCTTGATTTTTTCCACGTTGCCCACGGATGATCCGCCGTACTTTTGAACAACGAGTTTATTTTTTAATTTATCCTGCATTTTATCATCCTCTTGAATTCATAAACTCCCAGAATGCTAAGCACGATCAGCAAAGCTGAAATACCCGTAAGAACATAATCCCTTCCAAGAAAGAAACCGCACATTTTAAACCCCAGGGCAAAAATGCTAAGAAACATCATTATAACCGCGGGGATAAAGGTGATTTTGTAATTTTTGCCTTTAGCCCTTAACCAGCCGCTGGCAACGACAAGAGCTCCCGCAGCAACAAGTTGATTCGAAGCCCCGAATATCGGCCAAAGAAGCTGCCATTTATCCATTAGCGCCAGATAGCCGGCGAAAAAAATCACTATCCCCGTAGCCAACCATTTATTATTCAGTCCAAACAGCTCATGAGTTAAAAACCGTGTTATCCGAGTGGCCGTGTCAAGTGTTGTTAAAATAAAAGCATTCAAAATAACCAGGGCTATAAAAGATCCTTGATCACCCAGAAAATAACTGACGGAAGAAAATCCTAAAGAAAATATTTCCGCTGGTTCGCTTACTCCCTGGGGTATACTCTTTAAGCCAAAGGCAACCGAGAATAAAACGATTACCGCTAAAACTGCTTCTAAAACCATGCTGCCATAACCAATACGTTTTATGTCTTTTTCGCTGGATATCTGCTTGGAAGTAGTTCCGCTGGCGACTAAAGAATGAAAACCCGATATTGCTCCGCAGGCAACAGTTATGAACATAATCGGGAACATAAACCCTCCCGGGGAATTAAAACTAAAAAGCTTGGCCCCTTCTATAGGTAAAGGGCGGGAAATAATTCCAAAAGCAGCCGCTCCAATACCAAAAAAAAGCAGAAAGCTGGAAAGATAATCCCTGGGCTGAAGAAGCATGTTTACCGGAATTACCGAAGCAAAAAAAGCATATATCAAAAGAACAATAATCCAGATCGCATAAGGATTAGCCCCTGGAAGAGTTAGTGGAAAATATTCTCCCAAAAGAAGAAGAAAAACAAGAAACAAAAGCCCTATAACTGTAGACAAAAAAGTGTTAAGCTTTATTCTGTAAAGCAGAACCCCCAAAAATACCGCTACCGGTATAAGGCCTAAAGATGAAACCACCACTTTAGGCTGAGAGATAAAACTTTTAGCGCAAATAGCGGCAAAAACCGCAATAACAATAATTAAAGAAAACCATAAAAATACCAGAAAAAAAATACTGGCCCGCTTAGAAACATATTTCTGGGCTATCTGGCCGATACTTGCGCCGTGCTCCCTTACAGAAATAAAAACAGAAGCAAAATCATGGACCGCGCCCATAAAAATAGTCCCCAGGACTATCCAGATTAAGGCTCCCAGCCAACCCCACCATAAATAAGCTAAGACAGTTCCTATGATCGGACCTGCCCCGGCTATAGAAGCAAAATGATGGCCGAAGATTACAAGCCAGTTCTTGGCGGGAACATAATCAATCCCGTCATATTTAGAATGAGCTGGAGTTTTTCTATCCGCGTTAATCCCGAATACTTTTGTTATGTAGCCGCCATAAAAAATATAACCGGCACCAAGGCATAACAAAATAAAGATAAAAAGTATAGCACTCATTATTCAGCAAAAAAATATTTCAACAAATCAACACCTTTGTTAAAATAAAGCGAGCTGCCTTGAGCATCAATCTCTGAATAAGAAGAAAATCCCCCGCAGTCAATGCCTTTCCCGGAAATAAGAAATGGTACGGGCTCGTTTGTATGAGTCCTTTTTTCAACCGGGGTGGGATGATCAGGAACGATTAAAATACGATAGTCCTGCCCCTTAAGAGACTCGACTATCGTAGTTACAACAAACTTATCTATCCTCTCAAGACAGGCTATTTTCATACGCAAGTCCTGATTGTGGCCGGCTTCATCCGTAGCTTCAATGTGCACAAAAACAAAATCATTAGTCTCCAAGGCTTCCAACGCTCCCTTGGCCTTGCCCAAATAGTTAGTATCATAATAGCCGTTGGCACCTTCAATTTTAAGCACTTCCAAACCGATAATCCTTCCTATGCCTTTTATAAGATCGACTGCCGAGATAACCGCCCCTCTTACTCCGAATTGGCTCTGAAAAGAAGGCAGCTGAGGCTTTGGGCCACAACCCCATAACCAAATCATATTAGCCGGCCCCTCACCTAAATCTATCCTGACTTTATTGATTTCGTGCCCGTTCAAAATTCCGCGCGATTTATTCATTAAGTCAATGACAATTTCGCTATTTTTGCCGCGAGGCAAATGCTTTGATATATCTTGGTTCATAATGTCATGGGGAGCGTAAAATTTCATTTTTTCAAAATTCAGGTTTCGGGAATTCTCAAAAACCATTAGGTTACGATAGCTGGTTCCGAAATGAAATTTAATATTGTCGCTGGCAAGTTTTTTATTTAAAAACTCAATAAGAATTATTGCTTCTTTATCTGTTATGTGGCCGGCACTATAATCAAGAAGCTTACCTTCGGATTCTGTAATAAGATTGCACCTAAAAGCTAAATCGTTCTCCCCCAACTCAATGCCAAGATTGGCAGCTTCCAGCGGGCCTCTGCCGGTATAATACTTTTCAGGGTCATACCCAAGCAAAGCAAGGTTAGCTACATCACTGGAAGGGGTAAATCCCTTGGGAACAGTCTTTACTCTTCCCAAAATTCCCTTCTTGGCTAATGAATCAATGCAGGGAGTATCTGCCGCCTGCAAGGGAGTTTTACCCCCCAGGATATCAATGGGATAATCTGCAGCTCCATCAGGCACGATTACTATATATTTCATTTTCTCACCTCTATGCACTATATCGTACTAATCCACGTATATCCACGTTTCTTTAAACATCCTCAGAAACTCGTGTTACAAGAGAGTTTAATACAAAAACCCTTTATTTGCAAGCTATTTCTAAATTCGCGATCCCGAATAAGAAGCTTTAAGAAGCCTGAAAATATGGAATATTTTTTATTGTAAAAATAACCCTCAGACTGTATCATAGTAACCTATGGTAAAAGAAAATGACCTCATATTCCTCTATGGCGATGAGCGAAGAAACTTTCTTCTTAAGCCCGAGAAAAAAAGGCTGCATACCGATAAAGGCTACCTTGACTTAGAGAGCCTTATCGGGAAACGATTTGGCGAAAAAGTAGAGACAAACCTCGGCGCAGCATTTTATATACTGCGCCCCTATCTCTACGAAATGATAATGAAAGTCAGAAGAAAAACCCAGATACTTTACCCCAAAGATATAGGGATGATCCTTACCAGAGCCTGCATATTCCCCGGAGCAAAAGTTATTGAGTGCGGGATAGGCAGCGGGGCGCTGACTACGGCCCTGGCTAATTTCGTAAGGCCTAGCGGAAAAGTTTACAGCTACGAGCGCAATGAAGAATTTTTAAAAAACGCTGAGAAAAATCTTAAAAAAAACGGATTAAACGATTGGGTTGAATTTAACCACTGCGAGATTTTCGACGAATTTCCCCAAAAGTGTGTTGATTTTGTAATGATTGATATAGGAAGCCAATGGGAATTAATCGAAGCCGCTTATAAATCCTTAAAAGGCGGGGCGAGATTAGCCACAATTTGCCCGAACTTTGAGCAACTAACCAAAACTGTTTTTAATCTCGAAGAGAAAGGCTTTATCAATATTGAATCAATGGAAATATTTGTAAGAAATATTTTAGTCAGGCGCGGTAAAACCCGGCCCGAACAACGCATGCCCTCACACACCGGCTGGCTCGTATTTGCCACAAAAATAATCAATTAACAAACTAACACCCTGCCTCCTGACGTGATATAATTTAAAAATGGTAAACAGTAAATCCTTTACTTTAATTGAACTGATTGTCGTCATCGCCATCATTGCAATCCTGGCAGCTATTATAGCCCCTAATGCTTTCAAGGCTATTGAAAAGGCTAAAGTTAGCCAACAGATAGCCACTATGAAAGCTATAAAAACGGCTATAGAAAGCTTGTACGCGGACACAACACACTGGGTTGGCGACGACCCCGGTCCTGGAAGTATTGTTATTTTACCATGTGCCAATGACCCCTGGCATAGTTTCGGGCCAGGCTTAGTTAAGCCGGATAACTTAGTTAATGATGACTCTGGTTGGACAGGATGGGATGGGCCTTATATAGAAAGGTTCAGTGGCAAAAATGCCTGGGGAGGAATAAACCGCATAGAAAGATATGACGCGCCAACTAAAGATATAGAATATTATATGTTACCGGAGTGCTGTGACTCTCCCACCACTCTCAATTGCCTGCCGCCTCAGGCTTCTATAGAATTATTTGACAAGATTATTGACGGAAACGACGGCAAGGACAAAGGAAACTTTACATATCCTATCAGTACAAGAACTCACTGGACACTCATAAAGTATTAGGATCCTTCGAGTATACGCTTTTTATTACTCTGCTCCTGTAATATTAATATTTTCGAAAACAGAGCGTTTCGTTGAGCTCAGAATACCAAGCAAAAGCGAGACGGTAAAATAATTTGGTTTCAATTGATTCTCTTAATGCTTACTTTGCCAACCGGCAAAATAAATTCAAGGCGCAGTGGCAGGCGCGTTTTCTTATCCAGCCAGAGACTGAATCTTTTAGCGCCACGGCCGATAAGAAAATACGTTTCTTCTTTTTTTGAATCAGTATCCAGCAACCTCTCCTTAACAAATTTTATTTTTATTACCTGAGTAGGCAAATTGAATACCATCCATGCCCCTTTCTTTAGCGGCTGGTCTTGAGGGAAAAAATAAAGTAAAGATAAAATATTTTGTATTGGCTTGTCCTGTTGTAAAATATCCTCTTTAACTTCTGAGTTTCTTCTCGTTATCCTGACGGTACCTTTATCCTGATCGTAAATTTCACTGATACTTTCTTTTTTCCCAAAAAGAACAACGCTCCTTTCTACCTTCAAAGGCAAATGAGTTTGGCTGTCAAGAAAAACTGTTTCTTTGCTTGTTAAATTAAGCAGTTCCAGTATTTTAGTATCTGAGCTAACCGTCAGGACATCTGCCTGATGCCCGGATAAAGTTTCTTTTCCTAAATACTCCCAGTTGATATTACCTGAAGGTATCCCGTTAAAAGAAATGCTGTAAGAAAGATGCTCTTGGCCTTTAAATCTTTCTTCTATCCCGGAAGCAAAAACGCCGGTTTTAAGAGCTATGATTATTAAAAATATAGTTACGGTAAAAAATGTTTTAGAAAAATAGATTTTCACGATTACGCTCCTTTCCAAATTAACAAGCTGCCAATTTCTTGATTTCCCCGATTTTTTTACGGGCGGCTTCTTGGCCTCTTTTGATGAATTCTTCCACTTTATTGAACTCAGTCCATCCTAGGCCCCTTAAATCCGGGCTGATAACCACATCGGCAATTTTTGAAGCCTGCTGGACAAACTGCTGCTGCATAGTTTCAATACTACCGAAAATAAAATCAAAAATATGAAATTTATCCTGGCCATCTCGCGAGTCAACCGCCTGGCCTTCTAGGGGGGTAATATTGGATGCTATTATCTTATGGATATGATAATTCAAAAACACGCCTGTGGGAAGAGGGTTTAATATTCCTCCGTCCAGAAAGATATCTTTTTTCCAGCTTATCGGTTCAAATATTCCCGGAAAAGCACAACTGGCTGCTACTGCTTTATAGAGAAACCCCTCCTCTAAGATAATGGTTTTTCTTTTTCGAAAATCAAAAGTAACTATTTTCAAAGTATGCTTCAGATCATAAAAAGTTAAATCTCTAAAAATACTTTTGAAAATATTCTCAAGCCGCCTGGCTTTCATAATCCCTCTGTAGGGTAAAGAAAATCCAAAAATAGAAAACTTGCTTATCTTTCTTCCCACCTCTTTGGAAAAACTTATTATATCAGCCATAGAAAACCCTGCGGCCCAAAAAGCTCCGATTATAGCGCCCATGCTGGAACCGCAAATAACGTCTACGAGGATACCTTCCTCCTCCAAAACTTTTAATACGCCAATGTGAGCAAACCCATAAGCCGCGCCGCTGCCTAAAGCCAAGCCCAGTGTCACCTCCCCGATTTCCCGGGCGATCCTGCGCAAAGCTTTATCGTAATCCGGGCTTTCTAAGGCCGGAATGGTTGCGTAAATCGGATGGCCTAAAAGTTTTCTTTTATGCGTAAATTCGATATTGCTGTCTTTTGATTCACGTATTAAAACCTTGGTCTTTTCAAAAGTAAGAAACTTACGAGATATCTGCTCTTTTATCAATCTATTTGCCTGTTTCAGGCTTTCAATACTGGGGAACGCCAGAAGATGTAATTGATGAGCAAACCCCACAATTCCAGAATCATGCTCCAATAAGAACTCAATCGGTATTTCATAAAAAACAAAATGATAATTTTCCGAAAGAAAGTTTATAAGAGAATGAAAGTTATCATGCATGCCGGCCTCAAGGCAAAGGCTGTCAACTTCACCTTTGATGACATACTTAAGACAGGTATCTTCTCTAAAATCTCTTAAAGATAAAAGCTGCCGTTGAGACTGGGACAACCTTCTATCTTGAGGAAATTCTTCTCCTTGGGCAAGGATACGCACGGCAACAATGTTTTTACCTGTCTGATTTTTGACTTTACGGCTTAAATCAAACATGTAGGTAGTTTTACCTACCCCCTGTATGCCACTAATGGCTATCTTTTTTGATTGGAATATTCTTTTGGGACGATAGCGGGATTTAACTCTTTGAGAAAGAAGGCATGAAAAATCCAAAGACAAGGAAGGGTTTTTTTCCAAGAATTCTCTGAACGCCTCTTTTTCTAAAAGCATCACATAAGAAGTCTCTATGGACCTTGCGGTAACAGAATGGTTTTCTTCGGTAAGAAAAGAAATTATACCGAAGCAAACCCCCCGCTTAAGAATTTCTATTTGAGAATCTTTTTCGTTGATGCAGGAAGACACAGCAACCCTGCCTCTTAAAAGAAAATATACAAAATCCGGAGGGCTATTCTCATTATAAATAACCTCACTATTTTTGTATTCTTTAATCTCGCCTATTTTAATAAGCTTATGCAATTGACGCCAGCCTAATTTATTAAACGGCTGGCTGCTGCTTATGATTAATTTTGTTTCTTTTTTGTCCATTTAAGTATTGCTTTAAAACCCCGGATCTGTGCTAACTGAGCTGGCAAAAATCAGCATTTTGTATCTATCTCGTTTTCTTTACATATCTTAGCGTAAGTATAAGCAAAAGGTTTTATTTTGCGGTTAAAATTAGTGTAGTCAACCTCAATCAAGCCAAATCTCGGCCCAAATCCCTTATCCCATTCAAAATTATCGAGTAACGACCACCATAAGTAGCCCATCAAATCAACGCCCTCCTCATAAGCACGAGCAAGGCTTCTTAAGTGTTCAAGCAGATAGCTTTCATAAAAAGTTTCTTGGCTCTCGGCCGAACCATTCTCAGTAACAAATACAGGTAGATTGTATTTTTTCAGACGCATGAGAAGCTCATAAAACCCCTGTGGATAGATATCCCAACCCAGATAATTTTTTCTGGAATCATACCCGTGGCTACAAGCAGCACCAAGAGGCCCTTTGAACCGGACAAACTCCCGGCAATAATAGTTAAGGGCCAGAAAATCGAGTTTGCCGGCCTTTGTAAGTTTTTCAATCAGCCAAAAATTAAACACACGGCTGCGTAGCTGCGCACTAAAAGAATTCAGGTTTTTTGCTCCTTCATGACAAGGGGAAAAAACACGCATATTTTTAGCTAGAGAAATACGGGGAGAACTCTTTTCTGTCTTATAAATCCTGTTTATTTCTTCGTAGCCCAGACAATAAGCAGTAATTATGTTATCTAAAACTTTTTTAGCGGATAATAGCGACTTACTGCCCGGGGGCCATATACCCTCTACATAAGAATTGTAGATATAAACAAGGGGTTCGTTAAAGATTAACCAAATATTAACCTTATCTTTTAAAGCCCGGACTACCTTGCCGAGATAAAAAAGAAAGTGGTCTATATTTTTAGCTCTGGAGAAAGATTGCATCTTTGCAAACCATACGGGATTTGTGAAGTGATGCAGGGTAACTACGGGCTCTAAACCCTGAAGTAACAATTCATTAAGAACTTCGAGGTAATGATTGAGCTCTTTTTCTAAAAAAACACCCGGCTCAGGGCACAGACGCGACCATTCCAACGAAAATCTCAAAGAATTAAGGTTAAGCTTGCGGGCAAGAGAAAAATCTTTTTTGAAAAGATTGTAGTGATTACAGGCTAAACCGCATGGCTGGAGATTCTTTTTCTTTTCCCACTCAAACCAATCACAAAAACTATTACCCCCTTCACATTGGTAACTGGAAATAGCTGACCCCCACAAAAAAGAAGAAGGAAATTTTATTCTCATTGGATTGACGGTTACTATTGAAATTACCAAGAGCTTTGACCAAAAATTTAAAAACAGCCCGGCTATTGCAAATTATTATCGGTCAGGAAGAAATCAATTCAAGAGCTTTGTTGTTGTTGGCTGAAGAAAAAACAACAATAACTGATTTATCGGGCTCTGAAGCCGTACCATAAATATGGTTGATATCTATATTATTATCCTTTAATTTAGAAGCCAGAGAAAATAGCTGTCCCATCTCATCAGTCATCTCGACTATAATCACTTCTTTTTCTTCTACTTTCCCCAAAAGTTGTAAAATCTCTTTTGTCTTAACATTATCGGAAGATACTATGCGAAAAAAGGCTTTATCTTCAAAAGACCAGGCCGATATAGCCCGCAAATTTATACCTTCATCTTTTATGGCCCTGGCTATTTCTTCAAGCTTACCTACTTTATTTTCAGTAGTCAGTATTAATTCTTTACCTTTTACTCCTTTCATTAGAACCTCCTTATTTCCGAAAACAAATAGGCCCGCTATTCACAGAATTTAAACGTATTTATCTTATTTCGCCTTCAAAATTCTACCATTTCAAAATAAGGCTGTCAACGACGCCAATTACCAGCTTCAAGCTGTAAGCCATTAGAAACGGGCATAGCTTAAGGTTGAGGTTTAAAAAAGTCCATAGTCAACAGTCCATGGGCCATAGACTATACAGGTTAAGGTTAAGGTTAAGGTTAAGAAAAACTAAAAAACCAAAAGACCAAAAAACAGAAAACTAAAGAACTAAAAATAAAAAGACTGAAAAACTAAAGAACCAAAAGACTAAAAAACCGAACACCACAAAATTTCTGCTAAGAATGAATTGGGATTTTTTACTAACCACTCTTTTTACTTTATGATAATATATGGAATATGAAAAGCTACAAGCTTAACCCCTATAAAGCAAACGCTCTGATAAACTATCAGGAAAAACTCAACCCCGACCAGCTTAAAGTCGTCAAAGACGCTGACGGCCCGTCTCTAGTTTTAGCCGGGGCCGGCAGCGGGAAAACCCGGGTATTAATATACCGCCTGGCATGGCTGCTTGAAAAGGGCATACCCGCGAATAATATATTACTGGTTACTTTCACTAACCGAGCTGCCAATGAGATGATCCATCGGGCAGAAACGCTGCTAAAGTCAAGCCTTTCACATCTTTGGTCAGGAACATTTCATCATATAGGAAACATCATACTAAGGAAAGAGGCCAAAGCTATAGGATATTCGGCTAATTTCACGATTATTGACAAAGAAGATGCCAAAGACTTATTGGAAGACTGCTTTGAAGACCTTAACCTATACAAACGGGAAAAGCTGTTTCCCAAGAAAGGCCTAATATATAATATCCACGGCCTGGCAGAAAGTTCCTGCAAAAGGATACCGGAAACCATACAGGTTTTCTATCCTCATATCGAAGAATATATACCGGTAATTGAGAAAATAACGCGTCTTTACAATAAAAAGAAACTTCTTGCTAATGTTATGGATTTCAGCGACCTTTTGAGCAACTGGCTTAAAATAATGCAAATAGACGAAATAAGCCGAAAATACTCCGAAATATTCAACTACATACTTGTTGACGAATATCAGGACACAAATAAGCTTCAATTTGAAATACTGAAAAAACTTTCATCCTGCCATAATAACATTTTGGTTGTAGGTGATGATGCTCAATCTATATATTCTTTCCGCGCGGCAGACATAAATAATATCCTGGATTTTCCCAAAACATTCCCGGGAACCAAAATATTCAAATTGCAGACTAATTACCGGTCTCAAAAACCAATACTTGATATGGCCAATGAAATTATACAGCATAATCTAAACCAATTCCCCAAACAACTTCGGCCCATAAAAATCGGGGGGAACACCCCTTGCATAGTAGAAACCCGGGATGTTTATCAACAGGCTCAATTCATAGGACAAAGGATCCTGGAATTATCCCAGGAAGGCGTCTCCTTAAAAGAAATAGCGGTCCTTTTTCGTTCACGCTTCCAAGCTCTGGAACTAGAAATGGAATTGATAAAACGAAATATACCCTATCTAATCCGAGGGGGTTTGAGATTCTTCGAACAAGCTCATATCAAAGATGTTTTTTCCTATCTTAAAATACTCATAAATCCTAAAGATGAGCTATCATTCAAGCGGTCCGTCTGCCTCCATAAGGGTATTGGAAGAAGTTACTCTTATAAAATATGGGAGAAATTCGACGCCGGGAAAAGTAATTTTTCAGAAATAGAAAAAATTCTCCCCCAACGTCAGCGGGAAGGATTCCGGAACTTTTCAAATCTCTTGCTGGCTTTAAAAAAAATAGACTCTCCCGAAATCGCCTTGAAAGAAATCCTTAAAAGCTATGCGGATTACTGTCATCTTTCCTTTGATAATGCTGACGAACGAATACTTGACCTGGAAGAATTAACAAAAATGTCTTCCCAATACTCCTCTATCAGAAGTTTTCTCCTAGATTTGGGTTCTTTTGAAGATTTTAAAGGCGAAACCCGCTTAAAAAATGACATTAACGAAGAAACTCTTGTACTTTCAACCATACACCAAGCAAAAGGCCTGGAGTGGGAGGCGGTTTTTTTGATAGGCCTCTCTGAATATGACTTTCCTCATCCTAAATCCCTGGGCTCTCAGGCAGCCCTGGAAGAAGAACGCCGGCTTTTTTATGTAGCTATAACCCGAGCTAAATCAATTCTTTATATTATTTATCCTCAGATAAAATATACCTTTAAAAACGGAGCGATACTTTCACAGCCTTCCATGTTTTTGCATGAATTATCCCGCGATTCTTACGAAGAACTAAAAGTGGAGCAAAGTTTTTAATCTATGGATAAAAATGTTTCCGAAAAACTCATCCGATTACTTAAAAATAAAAAACTAAGCCTGGCTATAGCTGAATCTTGCAGCGGAGGATACGTAAGCTATCTTATAACTAAAACGCCTGGCAGCTCAGAGGTATTTAAGGGCAGCGTTATAGTTTATTCCCTATATTCAAAAAGTATCTTATTGGGAATAAAAAAACCTTTACTTGAAAAAACTCAGGGCGTATCGGCAGAAGTCGCAAAACTACTGGCAAAAACTATGAAGAAAAAACTGAAAACCGATATCGGCGCTTCCATCGTCGGGTTTGCCGGCCCCAAGGCTTACGGAAAAATGAAAAAAGGCACAATATTTATGGCTATAGATTATAAAGGCTTATCTACAAAAAAAATACTTATTTCCGGCAGTCGCGATATGGTCCGTAAAAAAGCGAGCGGCTTACTGCTTGAATTTATATGCAAAAAGATAAAGCCGTAAGGTCATTTATAGCCTTGGAACTGCCCAAAAACATGCGAGAAGCCTGTAGGCAGATAGAATCAGAACTAAAACCAAACTTACCACAGCTAAAATGGGTAGCACCTCAAAACATTCATTTGACTTTAAAGTTTCTGGGCCAGATAACCCCCCATGACGTAAGCCGTTTTATAGATATAATAAAGAATGCCTTTGCCAATCTTAATGCTTTCTCTTTACAGATAAAAAAACCGGGGTTTTTCCCAAATAAGAAAAATCCCCGTATAATATTTTTGGCTATCAATCAGAAAAAGGCAATCCAAGAAATTTACGCTAGGCTAGATAAGGTATCGGCCCCTAACCGTGACTCTAGAGGCTTACCTTTTGAGCCCCATATCACTCTAGCAAGAATAAAGGACAACAAGCTGCTGAATACAGACATTTCTTTGATAGAAAAAGTAAATCTACCTGGTAAGAAATTTCTGGTGAATCGTATCTGCCTTTTTGAAAGCAAACTAACCGCAGGGGGGCCTCAATACAAAAAGCTTTTTTCTCTTACCTTGCCTTAGACTAAAAACCTAACAGCCTGCAAAATAAGATTAGCATATATCCCGGCCACGATATCATCTCCGACTATCCCCAGTGAACCTTTATAGCCTTCCACTACGTTAGCCGGGGGAATTTTTAACATATCCAACATGCGAAAAAGAAAAAAACCTGAAATGATAAATCGTATATCATGAGGTATAAAAATAAAAGTTATGAGCATGCCGCAAAAATCATCAATCACTATCTGTTTGGGGTCCTTTTTACCGAAGATCCTTTCGGCCCGGGAAGACACAGGAAAAGATACCATTGTAGCAAGGAACGTAAAAACAATAAAAACTACGGGGCTCTTTATGACAATAAAAACCAACAAGCCTAAAACACCGGCGGCGGTACCCGGGCATAAGGGAAAGTATCCCGTCCCAAAAAGCGTAGCTAACAACACGGAGGCCTTATCCCAAATCTTTGCTTTCATTGTTTTATCTGTAATCATCAGTATATTCGCCTATCCACGATTTTCTGCACATCAAAAGGTTCTTATCGCTTTGCGGTTGGCCCAAAAATAGTGCACACCTGAAAAAACTGTTATCAAAACAATGTACCACATTAAAACGGGAATGCAAAAGTTGTAGAGAAAAAGAACCGTTTTGCTGACAGGAAAAATTTTAGACAATATAAGAGAGATAAATATAACACATATACCTGTGATTTGAGAAACGGTCTTGTGCTTTCCTAACCTTCTTGCTTCTAAAATAACTCCTTTGTTCAAGCCGTAAAATCTTAAACCGGTAATAATAAATTCTCTCAGCATTATTAAAGTAACCATCCAGGCGTTAATTACTCCCAGCTCGAGAAAAGCACAAAAAATTCCAATGATAAGAATTTTATCAGCGATAGGGTCCAGTATTTTACCCAAGTCCGAAACTAAATCTTTTTTACGTGCCAGGTATCCATCCAGTAAATCGGTCAGCGAAGCTAATATGAAAACGATAAGGGCTAACAAAAGAGAGATACAGCTATCCCTTAGGACCAAGCCGATACATACAAAAGCAAGCCCTATACGTAATAAAGTAAGCTTATTGGCTATATTCATGTAACTACCTTTTGCCAGTTGGCTGTTTTTTAAACATCCTCGGATGCATAGCGTTACCCGGCAATTAGATCATATTCGTAAGAATCAACAACTTTAAGACGGTAAAATCCGCCTATCTTAAGGTTCTTACGCTTTACGAAAACCACTCCGTCTACCTCAGGAGCATCATATTGAGTCCTGCCTACAAAGATACCAGATTCTTTGCCTTCAATCAAGACATCTATAGGCTGACCCACAAGGCTGTTGTTGATTTCATATGCTATACTCTGCTGGGTTTTCATAATCTGTCTAAAACGCTTTTCTTTCCTGCGATAGTGAACTTGGGGCCTCAGGCTGTAAGCCGGAGTCTTCTCTTCTCGTGAATAAGTAAAAACTCCCAGGCGCTCGAATCTAATTTCTTTTAAGAATCTCAAGAGCTCCTCAAACTCCTTTTCTGTTTCGGTAGGAAAACCGGCGATTACCGAAGTTCTTATGACGCAATCCGGGATTATTCTGCGTATCTTATGTATTAAAGATCGGGTTTGCTTCTTATTAATGCCCCTATTCATCAATTTAAGAATTCTGTCGTTTATATGCTGTATGGGTAAGTCAATATACTTACAAATTCGAGGTTCTTTCGCTATAAATTCTAAAAGCGCGGTAGTAACGTTGCGGGGATGCGTATAAATAAGACGAATCCAGCGTATTCTGGATGTTGCTTTGATTATCGCCTTAAGAAGCTTAACGACATCATAGCCAGAGCCTAAGTCTTTACCCCAACTAGGCACATCCTGGCCTATAATATTTAATTCCTTTATGCCACTCGCATCTAAAAGCTTTGCTTCCCTGACAACCTCCCTAAGAGGCCTGCTGAACAAGGGCCCCTTAATGGCAGGAATAGAGCAAAAACTACAGTTGTTAATGCATCCTTCGCAGATTTTCAAAAAACCATAAGTTGCGGGGGTGAGGCGCTTACGCTTTTGAAAACAGCGTCCAAACTCTTCCACCCCTTGCCATTGGTCAACTCCGGGAAAGAACTTCTTTAATTGCCTGTGATATCTCTGGACTAAGCAACCAAAAACAAAAAGTCTCTCTATTTTTTTATTCTTCTTAAGCCAAAGAGCATCCTTGATAGCGTTTATTGATTCTTCTTTAGCTTTGTCAATAAAACCACAAGTGTTTATCAACAAAGTGTTTACTTCTTTATTTTTGGTAAAATCCTCTTGCGATAAAAATTTATATCCTTTATCGCAATATTTTCCAACAACAACTTCAGAATCATAGGTATTACGAAAACAACCTAGAGATACTATAGAAAAGGTCTTTTTTTTATTCATTGCCACACACAGATTATCACAGATAGAAAAAAACGCTATACGCTAAACGGTTGCGCAACTCGAATCGTCCACCGTTTGTTGGTTGCGTCTACAAAATACTAAAAATGGAGAAGGCTGACGTTCAACGCATAACGTTTCCAGCTACGCAACCTTTCAGCAATTACCGTATTAAATAGTGGTCATCTGCGGTTATTTATCAACTGTTATGCCCGAAGGCGTTATCTTGAGGCTTTTTATCGGCTTACGCATAGAAGTCAGGGCTGGTATGGCTTTGCCGTTAACTTCCATATAAATGGCTGAGCCATCGTTGACTTTTAGTTCTATTTTTTTATTTCCCCTCCAGGATTCAACCGCACCTTTATCTAAAGTGCCTTCAAACAATATCCTGCCGTCCACCATTACCTTAACAAAGCACTTTTTCTTTGCGGTCAAAGATAAAGTTAAATCTTTACTGTTGGAAATAGGAATATCTTGCGGTTTGGATTCCTCTTTTGCCGCGGCCGAATGAGATTTAAACACTCCGGAAATTTTGCTGACAATAAACTTTCCTATGTTAAAAACCATCCAAAGTAAAAAAAGTACTGCCAGTACAAACAGAATCTTTTTCTTAACCTGTGAAGGTATGTTTTTTAGAATACCGGTAACTTTTCTTGAAATACCGCTATTGCTGGCTTTTCTCTCTTTTCTGGGGCGACTGGGGCCGGGAACCTTATCCGAAGAAGTTATTTCTTCCAAACTTGAACCTAAATCTACATTTAAAAAAGCAGCATATATCTTAATAAATCCTTTTAAATAAGTGGCATTTATTTTACTCAGATTACAATCTTCTATATCTTTAATCATCGAGGGGTGCAACTTTGTCTTTTCCACCGTATACTCAAGGCTATAGCCAAGCTCTCTCCTTTTTTCTCTTAATTTACGGCAAACTTCCTGTATCATACCCATCCTTTCTCAACTAAAAATTTTTCAGGTTCCACTAGTATCGCCCTGGCCTTGCTACCGCAAAAAGGGCCTACTATTTCAGCCTGCTCCATAAGATCGAGCAGCCGCGCCGCCCGGGTATACCCCACTCTCAAGCGCCTCTGTAAAAGCGAAGCTGAAGCCTGGTTAGTTCTTAAAATAATCTTTACGGCTTCATCAAAAAGGTCATCCTGGCCTAAATTCAAGGCTTGTTTCTTCTCCCCTTCGGCGATAGCTTCTTCATAAACCGGTTTTCCCTGAACGCTTATGAAACTCGTCAAAGATTCTATGTCTTCATCGTCGATGTAAGAACCTTGAGCCCGTATAAGTTTAACCGCTCCTGGCTTCAAAAATAACAAATCGCCTTTGCCCAAAAGCTTGTCTGCGCCCATCATATCCAGCACTGTCCGGGAATCAACTTTCGATGATACCTTAAAAGATATCCTGGCAGGAAAATTAGCTTTAATCACTCCTGTAATAACATCAACCGATGGCCTTTGGGTAGCAAGTATAAGATGTATTCCTACCGCTCGTGATAATTGGGCTAACCGCTGTATCGAGGTTTCAATGCTCTCTCTGGCTACGATCATAAGGTCAGCCAACTCATCCACGACTATAATAATATAGGGCATCTTTTTACCCTTCGCATTATATAGGCTTATATTCCGGCAACCTGCCTCAGCCAAAGCCCGGTACCTTTTTTCCATCTCCTCTACCGCCCAGTTAAGAGCTGAGAATGCCTTCTTAGATTCAGAAATAATCGGGTGTATTAGATGCGGTATGCCCGCGAAAGAAGCCAGCTCTACCATTTTAGGGTCAACCATTATAAACTTAACTTCGTCAGGCTTGGCTTTAAACAATATCGAAGAGATAAGAGAATTTACACAAACTGTTTTTCCTGCTCCAGTTGCTCCGGCAATCAGAAGATGCGGCATATCAGCTAAGTCGGCAATGACAGGGTTGCCGGAAACATCCTTGCCAATGATCAGGGTTAACTTTGAAGAAGAATTATGAAAAATCTTCTCTTCTAAAACCTCACGTAGAAACACAAGCTGCTTTTTTGCATTAGGTATTTCTACCCCCACCGTTCCTCGGCCGGGAATAGGAGCCACCACCCTCACCGAAGATGACTTCATAGCCAAGGCTATATCGTCAGCCAAAGAAGATATTCGCTGAATTTTAACTCCCGATTGAGGCTGGAGTTCATACATAGTAACAACCGGCCCTTTTTGTACGCTTACCACCCTCGCCTCTACGCCAAAATCGGACAGTGTCGTTTCCAAATTCTTTATGTTAGCCTCTATATCTTCCTTTAAATCCTTTTGGTCAACAAAAGGCGGCACTTTTAAAAGTGAGACTTGCGGTAATTTATATTTAAGCGGATCGTAGTCTTTCCTGTTCTGCTCGTCAAAAGAATCTATTTTATTCCTCGTTTTATCCTTATTGAGAGAAGCCTGCATGGCCGCCTCCCTGGCAGACCTTGTATCTGATAAACCATTCCCGTTAAAAGATTTTTTACTATTTGGCTCCAGTTTAGGAGTATAAACCTTTATTTCCGGTTTTACATTTTTGATTTTCTTGCCGAGAGCCGAAACTGTGGCTTTAAGCTTACGTTTACCTTGCAGGTCTTGAGAAGAAATTTCCTGACTGTTTCTATTTTTTAAATCTTCAATAAAACTGCTAAAGTTAGCTATAATTTTTTTGATAAATTTGAGTAAATCAACAAAGAAAAATCCAAAAAACAAAACGGCGTTAACCGCCAGGAGTAAAGAAAGCGTGATAAAAGATCCATGAACACCCAGATACTTTTTTAAAAAGCCTCCCAGGAAAAAACCTATAGCTCCGGAAGCCGCGAATGCTTCTGTGTCGACTTTAGGAAATAAGCTGATAAAACCGGAAAGAAAAATTACGAACAATCCGGCGGCAATAAGATTAACTGCTTTGCTCTTGCCCAGTCCCGAGAATCGCATCACCCCTGCAGCATCTAACCCCATAAAGAACAAAGCAAACGGAAAAAAATAAGAGGCATAACCGAAAATAAAAAAAAGCGCGAATCCCAAATAAGCTCCGGCAACACCTATCAAATTGAAAATCCTAGCTCCGGAATAAGAAGTAAGAAACGCTATATCTTTAGGGGTGTATGAAAAAAGGCTCAGGAGGATTAGAAGGGAACAAATAAAAAAGGTAGTGCTCTTCAAAAAAGAAGAGAGATGCTTCATCTTTAATTAAATGTTTTTTAAACACGGATTTTCAAGGATTCAATATGCAGATTACCACGGATAATGTATTTGGATTCATCTGTGCCTGTCCGCCCTTAATCCCTGTATATCCGTGAGATTTACTTAGCTTGTTTCAAGCTAAGCCTGATTTTACCTTGAGGATCAACGCCGATCACTTTCACTTTCAGGACATCACCCTCTTTTAAGAATTCGCTAACGTCTTTTACGAAATCATCGGAAAGCTCAGAAACATGAAGAAGCCCGCTTTTACCGGGGGCTATCTCACAAAAAGCTCCGAAATTCACTATTTTCTCTACCTTAACATCATAAATATCCCCAACCTCAACATCTCTGACAAGATTGGCTATCTGATTTACGGCTCTTTCCAGATCTTCTACGGTCTGGGCAGCTACCGAAACCATGTTTGTGTCGTCATCAATATCCACGGTTACATTATTCTCTCGTTGTATTTTCTTTATAATTTTTCCGCCCGGACCGATAATCGCGCCTATCTTGTCGGGATTAACCTCAAATGATTTTATCTTAGGCGCGTAATCCGACAGGCCTTCTCTGGGGGCGGTGATTGACTCTTTCATTTTATTTAATATAAACTGCCTTGCTTCAAGAGCCCTCTTTAAGGTATCTTCTATCATGTTAAAAGTCAACCCGTCTATCTTGGTATCAAGCTGTATAGCAGTTACTCCTTTTTGAGTTCCGGCAACTTTAAAATCCATATCACCATAATGGTCTTCAGCCCCAGCTATATCTGTAAGGATTTTATAATCCTGACCGCGGGTAACCAAGCCGATGGCTATTCCGGCTACCGGCTCCTTTATCGGAACCCCGGCATCCATTAAAGACAAAGACCCCGCACACACA
Source organism: Candidatus Omnitrophota bacterium (assembly GCA_041678705.1). Classification (GTDB taxonomy): domain Bacteria; phylum Omnitrophota; class Gorgyraeia; order Duberdicusellales; family 4484-171; genus JAQUWY01. Next base: position 6,002 of record JBAYNQ010000001.1, on the reverse strand, counting down.
GATGCCATTGAAGAAGAACCATTAGATTCTAAAATTTCAGAAACGACTCTTACAGTATAGGGAAATTTATCTTTTGACGGAACAACTACTGAAAGAGCTTTTTCAGCTAAAGCCCCATGCCCTATATCTCTGCGGGAAGGCCCGCGCATAAACTTCACTTCTCCCACGCTAAAAGGAGGGAAGCTATAATGAAGCATAAAATTCTTAGTTGTTTCTCCTTCCAGAGCTTCTATAAACTGCTCATCAGAGCTGGTTCCCAAAGTAACTACAGCCAAAGATTGAGTTTGCCCCCTTGTAAAAACAGCCGAACCGTGAGTCCGTGGCAGAACTCCAACCTTACACTCCAGGGGGCGAATATCATTTATTTTTCTTCCATCAGGCCGCTTTTCTTCATCGAGTATCTTATTTTTAAGTATTTCCTCATTCAAAACTTCTATTGCTTGTTTCAAGTCAGATTCGGTAATACCTGCTTCTTCACTGACTAAATCCTGGACTAAAGTTGCCATCAGTTCCCTTGAGGACGCGGCTTTCTCTTCCTTTCCGGATAATTCATATATCGCTTGGAGCTTAGAGGCGGCTTTAGCTTTTACTTCCTCCAGCAATTCTTTCTTAGGCAGGCTTAAAGGGACTTCTTTTTTTTCTTTTCCAATTTTCTTCTTCAAATCTCTTTGAAGTTCAATTATTTGTTTTATAAAAGGATGCGCAAACTTTATGGCCGCTAGAACTTCGGCTTCGGGAATCTCGGCCAGTTCTCCTTCGAGCATAACTATCTTACTTTCTGTGCCAACAACAACCAGATCCATATGCAAATCTGAACGCTGTTCATAAGTCGGATTCAGCACCAGTTCGTTGTTTACTTTAGATACCCTTACCGCTCCCACAGGACTATCAAAAGGTATATCCGATATCACTAAAGCACAGCTTGCGGCATTTATAGCTAATGTGTCCGGATCATTCATCCCGTCACTGGATAAAACCATGGCAACAACTTGAACTTCATTAGTCATGCCTTTAGGAAAAAGCGGACGAAGCGGCCTGTCAATAAGGCGCGCGTTAAGAATTTCTTCATCTTTTGGCCTGCCTTCTTTTTTAAAAAATCCGCCGGGAATTTTTCCCATAGCATAAGTTTTTTCCTGATACTCAACCATTAAAGGAAAAAAATCACGGCCCGGGACAGGCTCTTTAGACATACAGGCAGTAGCCAGAACCATGGTATCACCAAAACAAACGCTAACGCTGCCGTTAGCCTGTTTGGCCCATTCTCCGGTAGAAAATACGAATTTACTCTTTCCTAAATTGGAAATAGAAACTGAAGTAGCCATTTTATTTAATTTTAAGCTCCTTGGTGACTTCCCCGTAACTCTGGGAGTCCTTATTTTTGAGATAGCTGAGAAGGCGGCGGCGCCTGCCTACAAGAATTAAGAGGCCGCGGCGGGAATGAAAATCCTTCTTATGCTTTTTGAGATGCTCAGTAAGGTAGTTTATCCTTTCGCTTAAAAGAGCTATTTGCACTGAGGCTGAACCTGTATCCTCAACGTGTTCTTTAAATTTCTCAATGATTTTCTTCTTTTTTGTCTTATTAATCATAACAATATTATAATACCGCTTTAGTATTTATCTGTCAACCCTGATAGATAATGGCTTTTATCTAAAAAAAGGCGTGTTTTACGAAACAGGGAAATTATAACATAAGCCGATAAAAGGTCAAGAATAATTTATTTAAATACGTAAAAACCCTTTAAAAAGCTTAAACTTCCTTGTCTTTTTTCTCAAATTCTTTAACTATTTTATGCACTTCGAATTCGGTTTTTTCTATTCTTTCCCGGCATATATTGATAAGCTCAACCGCTTTTTTTACCTTCAAAGAGACCTCATCAACATCTATCCGTTCAGATTCAAGGTCAGAAAGTATATTATTCAGCTCTTTCATAGCCTCGCTATATTTCATATTTTTTTTAACCATATCGCGCTCCTCCTTGTAAGATACTCAATACATTAGTTCTTGGTTATAGATTCAACCCGTGAGATAAAATTTCCATCATAAAGAACGGTCTTTACTGTCTGCTCTTGAATAACATCTTTTACCGACTTAATGGCCTTTTTACCTTTAAGAGTCATTGAATAGCCCCGCTTTAAAATGTTTCTGGGATCGAGCAGCGATACCTTAGACTCTAAATGGCTCAAGTTATCCCGGCCATTCCTGAAAATTATTCCGGATATATTTCTCAATTCCATCCATTTAGCCGCTACTTGCTGGTTTTCTTTCGCAAAAATAACACCCGTCACACCGGATAACTCATGCCTGGCTTTTAGTAATTCCTCCCTATGGGCCCTGAAGTAGCGCGCGGTTAAAGCGTCGATCCTAACAGCGATTCCCTCGACCTCCTGGCATTCCTGTTTTAATAACTCCTGAGAACGGGAAAGAATATTTTGCTGCAGCTCATAGAGAACATCTAGAAACTTTTTTACTTTTTCAACCAAAAACTGGGCAGCTTTAGTGGGAGTTTTGCAACTCGTATGAGAAACCATGTCGGTTATAGTCGTGTCTATATGATGGCCAAGGGCCGATACAACCGGGAATTTGGAACCGGCTATCTTTTCAGCAATAGCTTTACTGTCAAAGTAGCTTAAGTCAGCCGTAGATCCACCCCCGCGAGTAATAACAATAACATCTAACTCATTGTCTCCCAAAGAATTAAGGACATCAATCGCTTTGCTGACATCACCTTCGACTGCCTTTCCCTGCATATGGCAATTACAGGCTAAAACCATAAAACCGCATCCGCTTATTTTAAGCTCGTGAGTAAAATCATGATAAGCGGCCGAATCATAAGCAGTAATCAGGCCCACCTTAAGAGCGGCATCACTGATAGTTTGGAGTTTATTTCTTTCCAGGAGGCCTCTTGTGCGTAAATCTTCTATTATCTTCAGGCGATTCTGAGCAATTTTGCCTAAAGTATAAACCGTATCTATATCTACTACTATAAGGCTATATTGACCAGTAGGCGGATGAAGGCTTACTTCACATAGAAACTTAACTTCTATGTCATTTTTAAGCTCAAAACCGCCGGCTGCCTCTCGCAAGCGTTTCTCAATAAAAATCTTTCTGCCGGCAAAAAGAGCAACCTTAACTTTGGCAACAATCTCATCCTGAATGCTGTGCTTTTGTACTAATTCAAAATATGTATGTTTTTTACTTCTTTCCGGGCGTAAGCTTTGTATTTCACCGCAAACCCATATATATCCAGAGAATTTCTCTCTAATAAGCTCTCTTACCTCTGTGTTCAACTCTAGGACTGTGTATATCTTATCGCTCATTTATTTTCTCATAATTACAGTTATAAACAGACATCGACTATAGTCTATTGACCGTCGACTATCGACCTTAGGTTTTTCTATCGGTTTTCATCCTATCCGGTATTAAGAATTCAGCAACAAAGAAAACAATCAGGGGTAGAAAATGCAAGAATAACCGGCTTACGGTCCTTAAATCTTCCTGGGGGCCCGGACTTAAGATAAATACGGCAGTATAACCTGCGAAGATTAAAGATATTCCAATAGTAAGATATTTTTTGTCAGACTCCAGCAGTTTCTTGAAACGGCATATAGCTGTTCCAAAGAAAAGTATCCACAAGATATTCCATCGTTTTATACCAAAAAACTGCTTTTGATAACTATAAAGTATCATCGGCATTCTTTTGATGTTGCCAAACTGGAAACCTGAAAGTGCCAAAGTATTGATAGTGTGATTCTCCAGTCCTACTGAAGTTATTTTTTTTAAAACTAAAGCCGGAATCAACAAGGCAACTACTAGCAATAAATAAATAATAAAATTTTTTGTATTCTTGCGCTTGTCAAAAGGCTTTCCGGAAAAAACGAATATTAAAAAAACTGTAAAATTAACTAACAATAAAGGCATACCCTCGCATTTTGTATAAACCGCTAGAGCAGTTAATATTCCGGAAATGAATAAAAAAGCTTTTGAACCATTTCTAAACCAAAGGTAAAGGTAAAGAAAACTGAAGCTGTAATAAAATCCTAAAACAAGGTCAGCATAGCCAATGGTAGCATAATTATTAAACTGGGGTATGCTGGCCAGAAAAAAAGTAAATACTAAGCTATGAAGCCTGTTTAACCCCCGCCTTTTAAGCAGCCGGTAAAATAATATAATACAGGCTAAAAAAAATAAAGGGATAATCATCTTGGAAACAAAATCATCAAAATTATTTATAAAATTATAAATATACGCCTGGGAAAAAGGTAGAAGCCAGGGATAATCAGCGGTAAAAATCAAATCTGCCGGAGCAGGCCTCCTAAATATATCTAAAGGCAGGCCGCCGAATAAATATATCGCTTTGGCTTTAAACGCCCAGTGAGCCACAGCATCATAGGACTCTACCGGCTTAATAAGGCAGCGAAAAAAAGCATAGATTACTTCCCAACTTATAAATCCCAAAAAAAGGAATTCAAACGGTTTAAAATTAACTGGAATAGAAGGGCCTTTTATGCCTGTTTTTGGTTTCGTAAAAAACATCATCAAAGGCACAAATAGGGATACTGTCAATATTGAAAATACCGAAAACTTTACCCCTGCCAACGCTATAAGAGTCATGGCCAAAGAAATTAATCCCAACCCGATACCATAAGAAAGAGCTAAAGACTCTAAGAAAAATATATCTTTTTCTTTATCTAACGAACGCAGGACTAAGAAACCGTAAAGAGTCGAGATAAAAAGCGCAGCTAAAGTTCCTAAATAGCTCATAGTTTTACTTTTCCCTTTTTAATATAAAACTTTTACCGTTGAATAGAGAATGAAGGTTTGATTCTTTATTGTTAAAACCGGGCTGTTCATAAACTAAAATATATTCCGGCTCCTGACTGCGCAGGCAAGGATACATAGAATAAACTAAGCGAACTAAATCTACGGAATCAGCTTCAAGGCCCACCACTTCATAAGCCGAACCCGGGGGTATAGATTGCTTGCTGAATTTAATAAAGTCATAAAGATTTTCTCTAAAGACCAGCCTTCTTTTCTCTTCGTTGCCGGAAAAAAGAAGGTTCTTGTATGTCGAAAATAAATTTTCATTTATCCTGAACTGGCGCAGGAAAAACCATGCCCAAATAATTATCCACACCACTATAATAACTTTAAAAAATTTCATTGCTATTCCTTAGCCGGCTCCGGATCCAAGATTTTCTTTTCCAATGGGCTAAATCTTACTTTAAACATCGCTGTCAGAGCCGGCAAAATATCAAGGGGCTTTATAGTCTTTCCTTCTTTAGCAGATCTGGGCTTATAGTAAACCGGGACTTCTCCGATTTTGCAGCCAGCTTTGCAAAGCCTGCTCACCAATTCAAACTCAAAAGCCTGATTGTCAGCCTGGACATTTAATTTTTTAAGTATTTCGGTTTTAATCAACTTGGGAGCGATAATATCCGTAAAATTTCGTTTATACCACTTATTAATAAGGTAAGTGGTAACAATTGTCGCCAGCGCGTATGGCCGCTCTTTTATGATGTCAATTTTAGATATCCCAGCTTTTGCCGCAAGACGGGAACCAAACACCGCGTCTAGATGCAGGCTTTGTATCATATCGAGCATCGGATATACATCATCCATCTTATATTCTAAATCCGCTCCCGGGCCATAAAAGTAATCTCCTTTTGCCATATCGATTCCAACATTTACCGAGCGGCCCACTCCGTAGTTTTCTGGCTGTAAGACCATTCTTAAATCCTTGTCTTTGAGATCTGCCAGGATTTGACGAGTGCCGTCAGTTGAGCAATTATCTACCACGATTATTTCTTTATCGATATCTAAGCCCTGAGCTTGCCGGATAGCTTCTGAAATAGTATCTTTTTCGTTAAAACAAGCTATAAAAATAGTTAACTTCATTTTTAACTCTTTATTAGAGCGACTTTGGCTTTATGCAATTGCCTTGTTGCCTGCAGCATTTGGAAAAGTTTTCCATCATCTATGTAAATATCCGAGTATTTTTTCT